>NZ_KV809107.1:0-36644 GCF_001812455.1 Corynebacterium sp. HMSC076C10 | reverse complement strand
GGCATGCGGACACACTTTTCTTTACTTAACCCGTTTTCCGGTACTTATGGGCGCGGTATTGGCTCTGCCTGCGCTCATATCGATGAGCTATTCACTTGTGGCCAGGCTATACCTCATCGATGAGTGAATACCTCATCGACAAGTGAATACCGCCCACGATCCACCCACGAGCCACCCGCACCCGAATCCCCAAAACCCCAAACCCCAGCGCCTCAGTATTCGAAGCATCTCAAACTCGCAATATCCGCCTAACGGTCTAGACTGTGGAACCATGATTCGTACTGAGTCCATTCTTGACCTTGCTACCGTAGCCTCGGGGCAGTCCCACGCAGACGCCCTACAGGGCTCCATCGATTTGGCGCAGACAGCGGAAAAGGCTGGTTATCAGCGTATTTGGTACGCAGAGCACCACAATATGAACTCCATCGCGTCCTCGTCGCCGGCAGTTCTTATCGCAGCCGTGGCTGCAAAAACCGAGAGCATCACCCTCGGCTCCGGCGGCGTCATGCTGCCGAATCATGCACCGCTGACGGTCGCGGAACAGTTCGGCACGCTCGCGAATCTGTACCCGGATCGCATCGAGCTGGGGCTTGGTCGCGCGCCGGGCACGGACCAGGCCACTATGCGCGCCCTGCGGCGTGACCCGCGTTCGTCCGATTCCTTCCCGCAGGATGTGCAGGAGCTGCGCGGTTACCTCTCCGATGAGTCGCTGATCAAGGGCATCAACGCGATTCCGGGCCGCGGCACCCATGTGCCGCTGTACATCCTGGGCTCTTCGCTCTTTGGTGCCCAGCTCGCAGCGGCGCTCGGCTTGCCGTACGCATTTGCTTCGCACTTCGCTCCGGACGCGCTTCGCGATGCCATCGCGGTCTACCGCGAGCAGTTCCAGCCCTCTGAGCAGCTGGATAAGCCGTACGCTTTTGCGGCCATGAATGTGATTGCGTCGGAAAGCGAAGAGGACGCGCAGCAGCAGTACTTCGCTACCCGCAGGAACATGGTCAGGCGGTTCCTGAGTCGCGGTGGGCATCACCTCACTGACGATGAGGCGGAGATTCTGATGGATACCCCGCAGGGGCGTCAGGTGCAAAATATGTTCCGTCACACGGCGGTCGGCACGGTGGCGCAGGTGCGTGAGCAGATTGCGCAGTTCGGTGAGTACTCGACGGCGGATGAGCTGATTGTGGCTCATCAATCGCTGAAGGTTCCTGACCGGCTGCGTTCGGTGGAGCTCACCGCAGAGGCCGCGGGGTTGACCGCGTAAGGCTCCAGGCCCCGACCCCCGAGGCACGCGGCCTTAAGTCGCCCTCTTACTCCACCGCAGCCAGTGGCAGCGCCTTTTCGCTGGCAAGCTGCATGATTTCGGCGTTGGTGCGCTCGCGGAGGAAATCCGCAAGTTCCTCGCGGTTGCTCGCGCCAGTGGCCTCGGTCAGGGCGGCGGCAAAGTGCGGCTCCAGCGCTGCCACGGCCGCGTAGCCGTCGGCGCTGGGGTAGAGGCCGTACGTCCACAGGCCGCCACCGAGTAGTCCGCCGGGCGCCGTCATGCCGTACTTCAGCGGCGCGGCACCGGCCTCACCAGCCTGCTTCAGGCCGATGCGGCAGTGCAGTCCAGGCTGCTTTACGACGTCCGCCCCAGCACCCGCCCGCTTAATCAACCCGGCAAGGGCAGCGGTGACCGCAAAGTGCGCGCCCAGAATGTCGCCCAACAGCACCGGCGGCATCGCCGGAGGCGTGAGGGTTCCGGCCTCCGCCTGGTAGGTCAGGTCATGGCCGGGTGTTTCTGGAGCTTCGGTATCACCGACAATGTCGATATGTACCGGCCCATTCGGGCGCTCGTGGAGCCCCGCCAGCCCCATGCGTTCCAGCGCGGAGGGGCGAACCGAGGTGATGACCACATCGGCCTCATCAATCAGCGAGCTCAGCTGTGCGCGGCCCTCATCGCTCTTCAGATCCGCCTGGATAATCTCGTGACCTGCGGACATAGCTTCATACCAGGGGCGGCCGAAGGAACCGAGCGGGTCGCCTGTGGGTGGTTCGACCTTAATCACCCGGGCGCCTAGCTGGCCCAAGTACTGAGCGGCCAGTGGTCCCGGAACGTTAATGGCGAAGTTGACGACAGTGATGCCTGCGAGGCTGGTGTGCAGCTCGGGGGAAAACATAGTTCCACACTAGAACACATCCACCTGCCCGCCGACGCTTTCGGCCAACTTCAACTGGTTGATCCAATCGCCCTCGCCGACGCGCAGTCGGAAAATCGGGCGGTGAGCGGGGCGGGCCTCGTAGCGGACACGGGCAATCTGACCGGTTTTGGCCAGGTCCATAGCGGTTCCCTCGGTGGCCAACTGGGTGCGCGCGGCGGTGAGGCGCTCGATGACGTCGTCAAGCGCGGCGAGCACGGGTTCGGTGTTGTTCTCACACCAGGACATGACCATGTCGGGAGCAGCGGCGGCGACGCGGGTGCAGTCGCGGAAAGAGCCGGCCGCCAGCGAAATGGCCAGAGGGCCACCGGCTTCACCGGCGGCGGCAATTGCGTAGGCTGCCAGGTGTGGCATGTGGGAGATGCGGGCGACGCTGGCATCGTGGTGGTCGCTCAGCGCTGGAATGAGCTGACTGCCAAGAGCTGCTCCCAAGTTGGCGACCTGCGAAAAGACCTCAATCCAGCGCTCCGGGACGGGCTTGCCCGCAGCGTCGGCAGCAGCTGCCAGGTCGTAGGTGATGACCCAGGGGGCGCCGTCGAAAAGCCCTTCGAGCGTGGCGGACCAGCCCGCCTGCGCGGACCCCGCCATTGGGTGCGCGCCGACGAAGCGTTCCTCCATCCCGCGAGCGGAGACCTCGGCGGCGACGGCCGCCTTCACGGAGACCACATCCGTAATGCCACAGCTGGGGGCGTGCTCATTGACGGCGTCGAGCATCGTGCCGACGACTGTCATGGGGGTGCCGATCACGATGAGCGCGCGGCTAGCCTCAGCACGTTCGAGCGTGGCCTGAAGATCTGTACTGGCGTCGAATCCCTCCTTCGTGGCTTCCTCGACCGTTGCGGACGAGCGATTCCAACCGAAGCATTCGACATTATGAGCCCGCAGATCGCGCATCATGGAGCCACCGATGAGGCCCAAACCGAGGATGCATACCGCGGGTAGTTGTGCAGCTGACAGGGAGGACGAAGCAGGGGAGGGGGACTCGAAATTGCTCACCTGACAAGCATGACATACAGCGACTAGCGTTGTGGGTTATGAGCACGACCTTTTCCGGAGGGTACACCTCCGATGACGACCGCTCCTTCGCGGTTGCCGTAACTATGGGGGAGCGCGGTTGGCGCGTCGTCGACCTCGGGGACGACGCCACCGATTCGCTCGCTGACGCCGCACAGGCACTGCGCAATCTGCGTTCGGAACGCGCTGCTGTCGGAATGCTCAATATCGATGACGACTATTTCATTCTTGTGCGCCAGGGCGTTGGGTCGCTGCGCGTTGTGCTTTCCGACGCTACCGCTGCCGTCACCGATGACATTGCGGCAGATGTGTTCGACGAGCTGGATCTGGATATCCCCGACCTCGACGAGGACGAGCTCGACGATGTCGATGCCTGGGCTGAGGGGGACATGGATATCCTCGCTGACCTGGGCTGTTCGGAGGAAGCCCTGGAGTCCATCTGTGACGATCAGTCGCTGTGGGCGTCCGAGCAGCTTCTGGCCATCGCTGAGGAGTTGGGGTGTGCCGAGGAGCTAGCCGATGTCGCCGACCTGGATTACGACGGCGACGATGACGACTACGACCCCTATGACGACTAACCCTGACAAAGGTCACCTGACCGAGCGGCCAAGCGCGCTACCCCGTCGAAAACAGGACATTCTCGACGAAGAGTGGATGCGCCTGGCTATTGCCGAAGCTGCTCACACGGCACCCGGGGATGTGCCGGTGGGAGCTGTGGTCGTGGATGCCGAGGGCAAGGTTGTGGGCCGGGGTTCAAACCGTCGGGAAGCTGATGGTGACCCGCTTGCCCACGCCGAAGTTATTGCGTTGCGCGAGGCCACCCGCGTCGTTGGTGACGGCTGGCGGCTGGAGCAGTGCACGTTGGTCGTGACGCTGGAGCCGTGCGTGATGTGCGCCGGCGCGTGCGTCATGGGGCGCGTGGGGCGCGTGGTCTTCGGCGCGTGGTCGCCCAAGACCGGCGCGTGCGGCTCTATCGCCGATGTCATCCGCGATCCCGCCCACGCATTCACGCCGCAGGTGCGCGGGGGTGTGCTTGCCGACGAATGCTCCGTTTACCTGCGGGAATTCTTCGAACGGCAACGGCAGTTGGAAGCGTGAGCGGGGTCACAGTTAGGTCACAATTCCCGTCGTGGCTGTGACGGGCCTTCATTTTCACGTACCGTCGGAACTATTGGAGCTGCTAGACGGTGGCTCTAGAGAATAGATAAGTCGTTTACATAGGAGGCTTACATAATGAGCGAGCTGCAGAACAAGGCCGACGAGCTGGGCGGCAAGGTTAAGGAAGCTGCTGGCGACGCCGTTGGCAACGACGACCTGGCAAACCAGGGCAAGGGCGAGCAGGCTGCTTCGAAGGTCAAGCAGGGTGCTGAGGACCTGAAGGACAAGGCCACTGAGACCCTGGGCAAGCTGACTGACAAGTAAAGCGCTTAGTTCTCGGGTAGAGATAACCCCAACCGTTTCCGCTTCTGATATGCGGAGGTGGTTGGGGTTCTTTGTGTTTCGATGGCCGGCTGCCAGTGTTGGGGCTGGTTACAGCTTCTGGGCCACCAGGTCATCCAGTGGTTCGGCGGACAGTAGGTACGGGGCGATCTCGAAGACGGTACGGGCACCGGTCTCGCCGGCCTGCTTCAGGCGGTAGGCAGCGCGACCGTAGGCAACCTGGACGGCTGCGGTGAAGTCGGGGTTGCGCTCCAGGTCGAGGCCGAACTCGATGACGTGACCGGACGTACCGGCCTGGCCGCGGGTAATGACCTGGCCACCGTGCGGCATGCCCTGGTGGTCGCGGTCGAACTCCTCCTCGGAGATGAAGTCCACGATGGTCTCGTAAGGGGCAAAGTAATCCGGCATGGTCACGATGGTTTCGCGGATCTGCTCCTTGAGCTTGGCGTCCTCGTCGGCGTTGCCGGTCTCTTCAGCGACGACGAAACAGTGGCGCAGGTGGCATTCGTTGCCCTTCAGGTCTGCGCCCTCGCCCTTCTTCACGGCCTCGATAGCTTCCGGGTTCGGCTTGGTGTACTGGACACCCTTCTTCACTCCCGGCACACGACGCACGGCATCGGAGTGGCCCTGCGACAGACCCGGTCCCCAGAAGGTCATCTGGTCTGCGCCCGGCAGGATAGCAGCGCCCAGGACGCGGTTCAGGGAGAACAGGCCCGGATCCCAGCCGGTCGAGATCATGGCGATGTTGTCACCTTCGCGGGCGGCGGCGTCCATGGCCGCGCGGTGCTTCGGAATCTCGTGGTGGTTGTCGTAGGTGTCGACCGTCGTAAAGTTCTTTGCCAGCTCAGGAGCCTGCTCCGGGACATCGGTGGCCGAGCCGAGGCACACGAACAGCACGTCTACCTCGTCCTTGTACTTTTCGACATCCGCCGCCGGGAGTACGCGGGCCTCAGTGTCCAGCGAATCGCGACGGGAGAAAACGCCGACGAGTTCCATGTCCGGCTGGTCAGCGATGACCTTTTCGACGCTGCGGCCCAAATTGCCATAGCCGATGATGGCGGAACGAATCATGAGGGAGAACCCTTTCTGTGTGGCTGTACTTCTGTGTTTAAGTTTCTAGATTTCAAGCTACAGACTATTCCTTCATATCTCAGCGGGCGTTGGCCACCCCGAATAGCGCGGCGGAGGGTTGACGGGCTTGGGGTGGCGCAGGGTGTAGTGCAGCGAGAGCGGCTTGGCAGAAGCCTGGTCGCTCTGACCTGGGGATTTGGTAGATAAAGGGGCTACCTGTAACGTTTTCTAGCGGTGACGTGTCCGAGCGGCCGAAGGTGAAGCACTCGAAATGCTTTGTGCGGTAACCCCGTACCGAGGGTTCAAATCCCTCCGTCACCGCCAATAAAACCCCCGGTGGTTCCTTTAGGTAGGAGCCCCGGGGGGTTTTGCATTTAATCGGCCCTGATTGTCTGGGTGTGGTGGAGGTGTGGGAGGTGTCCGTCGTAAAGCGGCAAATGGTGAGGCGCCCGACCTGGAGCACCTAAATCACAAAATTAACATCAGTAACACACACCCCATTGTTCACGTTTATCCGGGAAGTCCGCTACTCTTAGCAAAAGTATTTCCGGTTTTTATGTCGTGCCCGCCCCCAATGACCGTGTCAGCGCCAGAGTTGATGTTGGCCAATCCGGGGTGGTCGCTAGCATCGGAGTAGCGAAGAGGCTTCAAACTGCAGGTGAAGTCCGAGGGAGTGCTTGGGTAGCGCGAACTTGGGGAAGCTGCAGTTGGGGGCGGTCCAGGCGAATATTAGACGTAAGGGAAACTTGACATGGCAAAGGCCTTGTTCAAACTCGGCAGGTTCTCCTACCTGCATAAATGGACTGTGATCATCGCGTGGTTCCTGATTTTGGCGGGGCTGGGCGGTGCAGTTGCCGCATTCCAGAAGGGGTTCATCGACCAGTTCTCGATCCCCGGCATGCCGTCGGCAACGGCTTCGCACGTGATTGAGGAAAAGTTCCCCGATGTTCCGAACCCAATTCGAGAGCAGCGTATTTATGTCGCCTTCGAGGCCCCCGAGGGACAGAGGCTCGATGCCCCACAGAATAAAGAAGCTGTTGACCAGGTCATTAACGGCATCCGCGACAATGTCGGCCAAATCGCCGACGATTTGCAACTTCACAACCCGGTAGACCTCAATCCGAAGATGCAGGCGATGGTCAAGGAACAGGGCATGGCCGCTGGCCTGCCCAAGGATGTCGCCGAGGCCGATGCCAATGCCATGCGTACCGTGTCCGATGACGGTCGCTACGGTATTTCCACCTTCGTTTTCGATGCCAAGATGCCGCAGGACATCGAGCCGGAGAATATGCAGGCGCTTCTCGACGCGATGCAGGCTGGTCGTGACGCAGGTATCAAGGTCGAGGCCTCTGGCCCGGGCATGCAGCCCGCGATTGAGGTGGCTCCGACCTCGGAGATTATCGGTGTGACCGTGGCGTTTATCGTGCTGGTTGTCACCTTCGGCTCTCTGGTGGCTTCGTTCCTGCCTATTGTGACGGCGGTAGTGGGTATCATCATCGGTGTCTTCGGTGTGACATTGATGACCGCATTCACTGACGTCAACTCGATTACCCCGGTGCTTGCCGTCATGTTCGGCCTGGCTGTCGGTATTGACTACGCACTGTTCATCCTCTCTCGCTACAGGGCAGAAAGAGCCCGAGGGATGACCAACGAAGATGCCATCGGCATGGCTACCGGTACGGCTGGCTCCGCTGTGGTTTTCGCAGGCCTCACTGTGATTGTCGCGTTGGCAGCGCTGACGGTGGCCAAGGTGCCGTTCATGTCCCTGATGGGTATTTCGGCGGCAATCACGGTGGCCTTCACAGTGCTGGTCTCTCTGACCCTGCTGCCGGCAGTTATGTCTCTGCTGGGCGACAAGGTCTTCGCTGGCCGCGTGCCTGGTGTTGCCGGCAACCCCTCGCGTAATGCGCGCAAGGGACGCCGCTCTTCCTTCTTCGGCGAGATGACGATGGGACGCCGCTGGGTCACCTTCGTCCACAAGGCCCCAGGGTTGTTCCTGGTCGGCTGTATCGTCTTGCTGTTGGCGTTGGCCTACCCGGCCATGCACTTGAAGCTGGCGCTGCCGTCGGACTCTACTGCGGCGAAGGACAGCACGAACCGCAAGGCCATCACCATGATTGAAGAGGGCTTCGGCGCGGGACGTAATTCACAGCTCATCATTATTGCCAAGTCGGATGATGTGAAGCCCGACGCACCGGTGCTCAAACCGCTTATCGAGTCCCTGAAGCAGACCAACCCGGAACTCTCTGACATCGAGGCCGCCCGTAAGGCTTCCTATAGCTACGCTGTCGACCAGTTCAAATCCAATGTCGGTGTCGAGCACATCCAGATGATTGGCATGAATCATGACGGCACTGCGGTCAAGATGATCATGACCCCGAAGTCGGGTCCGCTCGATCCTGCGACCAAGCAGCTGATGAACGCGGTGCGCGATCAGCAGAAGCAGATTGAGCAAACCACCGGCCTATTCACCGGTGTCACTGGCCTGGTTCCTATCGAAATTGACATCACCGACCGTCTCCAGGGCGCAATGCCGCTCTACTTGGGCGTTGTCGTGGGTCTGGCAGTGATCCTGCTGCTGATGATTTTCCGTTCCCTGATGGTGCCGGTGACTGCTGGCGTGGGCTTCTTGCTCTCTGTCGCAGCCGCATTCGGTGTCACGGTGGCATTTTTCCAGGATGGCCTCTGGGGTGTGATTAGCACTCCGGGTCCGCTGGTCAGCTTTGTGCCAATCTTCCTCATTGGTGTGACGTTCGGTTTGGCCATGGACTATCAGGTCTTCCTGGTTTCCCGCATGCGTGAGCATTACACCCACAACAAGGGTGAGTCCTCACCAGAGTCGAAGTACAACGCGGTCGAAGAATCGGTCGTTGAAGGCTTTACTCTTGGCGCTCGTGTGGTCACGGCCGCTGCGATTATTATGATCTCCGTCTTCGCGGCGTTCGCCGGGCAACCCCTGGCGATTATCAAGGTATTCGGTTTCGCGCTGGGTGCCGCAGTGCTTTTCGACGCCTTCGTTATCCGCATGACCTTCATCCCGGCAGCCATGTTCCTGCTTGGCCGCGCTACTTGGTACATGCCGAAGTGGCTGGACAAGGTGTTGCCTTCTGTGGATGTCGAAGGCTCTGCCCTGGAAGAGGTTTCCGAGGAGCTGGTGGAGAAGGGCCGCCGCGAGCGTATGGCTCGCGGTGAGTCCCTGTTGCCCGAAAGCGAAGGCGCTGGGCGTGGCTTTGGCGACGCTGACGCTGATGAGGACGAAGCAGACAGTGCTGCTGGTGAAGTCGGTGCTGGCGCGGCAGGTGCAGCGGGCGCGGCGGGCGCAGCTGGTGGTACTGCTGTGGCTGTCGCGACCAAGAAGCGTAACCGCTGGATTCCGAAGCGGAAGAAGGCAAAGCTGAAGGAGCTCGAACCCGCTGACCAGTCCGAGCATGCCGAACAGTCCGCGCGCACTGAGCAGGCCGAACTGTCCGCCCCGACGGCGCCAGCTGAGCCAGAGCAGCCGGCACAGCCAGAGCAGGCGGAGCAGCCGGAGCCGACCGAACAGCTCATGCAGCCCGCGCCAGCTGAACCAACCGATGCCCAGCCGAACCCGGAAAGTGCCAAGGACGTCGAGGTCCGCCCGTACTACAGCCCGGCTCGTAAGCGGAAGAAGATTACGGTTGCGGAACTGATGAGGCGCGAAGGACTCGAAGAGGAAGCGCCACGTCGTAGCCGCGCCGTGTGGGACCCGGAAAACGCTGCCCAACCCGAGGAAAACGACAGCGCTGAGTAACGTGCGAATAGCACCCAGGTAACCTCAAGGCATTAGCACTGGACCACAACCAAGGAGCTTCATGTCGCAGTCGAGGACGACGGGCTTTGACGTCGTAAAGCAAATCGAAGGCGCGCGCGGACGTGCTGGCACCATCCACACCCCGCATGGTGATATTGCTACGCCGGCGTTCATTCCGGTCGGCACGAAGGCGACCGTGAAGACGCTCACGCCAGAGCAGGTGCGATCCACCGGCGCGCAGGCGATGCTGTCGAACGCGTACCACCTGTACCTGCAGCCCGGCGAGGAAATCGTCGACCAGGCCGGCGGGTTGGCAAAGTTCTCCAACTGGAACGGCCCGACATACACCGACTCCGGCGGATTCCAGGTGCTCAGCCTGGGCGCAGGCTTTAAAAAGACCCTCGCGATGGACGTCACCGGCATGCAGAAAGACGACATCGTCGCCGAGGGCAAAGAGCGCAACGCGTTCGTCGACGAGGACGGCGTGACTTTCCGCTCGCACATCGATGGCTCCGAGCACCGCTTCACGCCGGAGGTGTCCATGCGTATTCAGCACGCGCTGGGCGCCGACATCATGATGGCGTTCGACGAGCTCACCACGCTGATGAACACCCGCGGCTACCAGGAGGCATCCGTCGAGCGCACGCACCGCTGGGCGCGCCGTTGCCTGGAGGCTCACAACGAGCTGACGATTTCGCGCGGTCAGGTCGATGCGCATGTCCATTCGCTTGACGACGGCCAGTTGCCCATCCAGCAGTTATTCGGTGTCGTGCAGGGTGCGCAGTACGAAGACCTGCGTCGAAAGGCCGCCCGCGGGCTGGTGGAGCTCTCCCGCGAGTTCGAGGACGCCGGCCAGCTCGGCTTCCACGGCTATGGCATTGGTGGGGCGATTGAGAAGCAGAATCTGGGCCTGATCTGCGGTTGGGTCAACGACGAGCTTCCCGACGACCGCGCCCGCCACCTGCTGGGGATTTCCGAGCCGGACGATATTTTTGCCGCTGTCGAGGCCGGTGCCGACACCTTTGACTGCGTGGCTCCGACGAGGCTTGCCCGACGTGGTGGTGTGTACACGCTCGATGGTCGGATGACCTTGACGAATGCCCGCTTCAAGAACGACTTCCGCCCCGTGGATGCGGAGGTGCCCTCCTACACTTCGCTGAATTATTCCCGGGCCTACCTGCATCATCTGTTGAAGGCCAAGGAGTACCTGGCTGGCACGCTGTGCACGATTCACAACCTGTTTTTCATGGTGCAGCTGGTGGAGAGCATTCGCGCTGCGATCCTGGAGGACCGGTTCTTCGAGTATCGCGATGAGTTCATGGGCCGCTACTACGCCAACGGTGGCCGTGCGGTGGGGAATTAGGAGTCGGCTGGGGGCTGGGGTGTGCTGGGGAGTGCTTGGGTCGGTTGGGCTGTGGCTGGGCTGGGGCTAGGCTTCTGCCTTTTCGCACTTCACGACAGCCATGTCACCT
This sequence comes from Corynebacterium sp. HMSC076C10, assembly GCF_001812455.1. NCBI lineage: Bacteria > Bacillati > Actinomycetota > Actinomycetes > Mycobacteriales > Corynebacteriaceae > Corynebacterium > Corynebacterium sp. HMSC076C10. The sequence continues at coordinate 25,680 of NZ_KV809107.1, read as the reverse complement.
CGTGCCATCTGTGGAGGTGGCATGAGGTGACACCCGTGGCGTGAAGTAGCAGGGAACACCCGAATCAGTCCAGTGGCGTGAAGTGACGGCTGGGCGGGCCCGGGGGAAGCCCAAAACTAGACCTAGCTCTACTGCGCGAGGCAGTCTCAACCGGCATCATGGAGGACATGATCACGGTTGAACGACTCAGCAAGAAGTACGGTTCGAAATTAGCCGTCGATGACCTGTCCTTCACCGTTCCCGACGGTGTAGTGACAGGTTTTCTCGGCCCAAATGGCTCCGGCAAGTCCACCACCATGCGCTGCATGCTGGGCCTCGACGCCCCGACCACGGGCCAGGCCTTGTTCACCGGAACGGATTCGCAGGGCAACACCTACAGCAACCAGCCCTTTTCCACGCTGAAGCATAAGCCCAGCGTCGCCGGCGCAATTCTGGATGCCGGTTGGCACAACAAGGCTCGTTCGGGCCGCGCTCATCTGCGGGCCCTCGCCCGCGGCGCCGGCATCCCCGACACCCGCGTGGAAGAGTGCCTTGAGCAGGTCGGTATGACCGAGGCTGCGAAGGACAAGGTCGGCGGCTACTCGCTGGGTATGAAGCAGCGTCTGGGAGTGGCGGCGGCTCTGCTCGGCAAGCCGCAGCATCTGATTTTGGATGAGCCGGTCAACGGCCTCGATCCCGAAGGCGTCTCGTGGATGCGCCACACCATCAAGGCCCTGGCCGCTCAGGGCTGTGCTGTCCTCGTGTCGTCGCACCTCCTTTCCGAGATGCAGCTCACCGCCGACCGCATCGTCGTCATCGGGCGCGGCCGCATGATTGGCGAGTACAGCATGGATGAGTTCCTCGCTGACGGCACGGTCATCGAAGTTGAGGTCGATGATCCGGCTCGGCTGCTGCAGGCGTTAGGGCCGGTGGCGCAGGGGGTTGACGTCGATAAGCAATTGCGCATTCCGCTTTACGACGGCATCAGTGAGCAGCAACTCCGCCGCGACATTGCGGCTGCTGCCTTGCGTGAGGGGCTATTGGTGACGCGGTTGCACACGAAGCGCGACAACCTGGAGGAGAAGTTCCTGGCTGCGACCCAGGAATCGCAGGAGTACCGCGCGCAGGCGATTGGGCAGTAGGGGAGTGACTGAGATGAGTTTTGGAAACGCTTTGCGGTCGGAATGGACGAAGCTAGCCAGCCTGCGCGGTACGTGGGTCTATGTGGTGCTGTTGGTCGGCTCGATAGCTGGGCCGATGGCGGCTTTCAGCATGGCGGCGGATGCTGGTGCGACCGCTGATTGGGAATTGCTGCTGTTGGGGACCGTGATCTTCAACATGATCGTGATTGCCTTTGGTGGCTCCACCCTGGCGGGTGAGTACAACGATCAGATGAATGCGCATGCGTTCTTGACGCAGGACCGAAGGAGCCTGTGGCTTTCGGCACGGATGACGCTGACGCTTGTGCTGATTGCTGTCTGTTGGGTCATTGGTGTGGCGCTTGCTTGGTTATCGGTGACGGTTTCGCCGCGCGTGGAGTTCAAGGGCGGCGACGCTGCCACGGACATGCTCGCCGGAGTGCTTGGCTTTGTAGTGTTTGGACTAATCGCGATGTCGCTGGGAGTGTTGACGCGCTCGCGCGTGGCCGCTGTCGCTATTCCGCTGGTGTGGATTCTGGTGGTGGAAAGCATGCTGGAGTTCGCGGCGCTGGCGTATGCGATTTTCCGGCCATTATGGCTGGTCACGCCGGGTGCACGCATTCAGCAGTTGTCAACGCAGCTGGGCGGTATGATGACAAACCCGGAGAATCCACGCACTGGGTTTGAAGCCGGGATGACGCAGCCAATGTGGTTCAACATCGTGGTGCTGGTGGCCTGGATTGTTGTGGCTGTTGGCGTTGCTCATTGGGTCAATGCCAAACGGGATGTGAAGTAAAAGCAAAAAGTGCCGCGACTTCTTCGCTTCTCAGGCGAGGTCGCGGCACTTTTTTCGTCGTTAAGCGGGAACGTGCATGTCGTAGTAGCCTTCGCGACGCTTGACCCACGCGATGACGGCGTAGGTGAGTGGCATGACTACGATCTCGACGGCGGTCTTCCAGATGAAGCCGACGATGACGTAGTTGACGAAGGTGCCCCAGGTGTCGATGCCGATCGCGGTGGCGGCGATGGAGCAGAAGATGAGCGTATCGACGAACTCGCCGACCACAGTCGAGCCCATCAGGCGCGCCCAGAGGGCCTTTTCGCCCGTGCGCTTCTTAATGGCGTTGAGCGACCAGGCGTTGAGCAGCTGGCCGACGACATAACCGGCCAGACCTGCGAGAACAAGCTGCGGTACGGTGCCGAGCACGGTGGTGAATGCTTCCTGATTTTCGTACCACGGTGCCGCCGGGAGCTTGATGGCGGCAAAGAAGCAGAGCATTGCGCCGGCGAGGATGGCGAAACCGGTCCACACGGTGCGGCGGGTGGCTTTGTAGCCGTAGCACTCGGAAAGCACGTCGCCGATGACGTAGCTCAAGGGGAAGAGGAAGAAGGCACCGTCGGTGGCCAGGCCGAAGATTTCCACGCCCTTGGTGGCGGTGATGTTGGAGACGATCAGCACGCCGATGAAAATGGCCGTGAACATCGGGTACAGCGATTTTGGTACCGGGATGTGGCGTGGCGTGGTTGCTGTGGATTCGGACTTTACTGCGTTCTCGGGCGCGTGCGAGGTGCTCACAGCGGCAGCCTCGGCGTTGCCCGGCCCAGACTTGGGCAGGTTTTCGTTATTTGTCACGGGAGGGAATGTTACCTGCCGCTTAGGGCTCCAAGCGAGCGCCGATGAAGTCTTCGAGGTTGAATTTTCTAGCGAGAGCCGAAATCTCCGGGAGTCCAGTCTCTCTGCTAGCCGCTAGGGCTTCTTCTCATCGTTAATATTTTTCATACGAATGCTGCAAATAAATAGTGCAATGCAGCTAACGAGGAGAGCAACTAGAGAGATTTCAGAATAGAGCAATGCCCTGTCGGCCTTTGCGGTGACAGCGGTTGCGCTCATGTGAGCAGTTTGCTGAGCAAGCTGCCCCAGCGTATACATGCCATTTGCGATACCTAGTATGCAAATAATGCTTACCGCTATTCCTGCAACGGAAATGAACTGTAGTGACTTTAATTGTAAATGTGGTGGCATTGCTCACCTCGGAAAGATCCACTTACGAAAAGGCGGGCACACATCATTCCAGGTTGGATATCAAAGTTTTTGAGCGGTGCAAGTCCGTTATTCCCTGGTTGAGTAATGCGTCAGCGTTATGTGGGCTTGCGGAGGCCGTTCCTGGATGCATTGTGCAAAGAGATGTGACGGTAGCGCTTACAGCTAGGATTAATGATGTGAATTTACGACGGGTTATGTTTTTCCTTTTTGGTCATTATTGAGTGTCCTCAAATATGTTTGATCGGCTGGCATGGGAAAATTATAACAAAATAATTAATGCCCTATGGGGAGGTAATTGCGTTATTTTGGCAACCGTCTAATCTGGGGGTAGCCGATAGTCAATAAATAAGATTGTATGAATTTTAATTGGATGAAGGGATTGTCGCATTTCTTCTAGTCGGCTCGCTAATCTGTAATAGTGGCCAATTCAAAGCAAGCGATAACCGTCAACAGTTCAAAGCTCCTACCTCCCACCGGCCGCTACGCCCCTTCGCCGACCGGTCGGCTGCACCTGGGAAATCTGCGCACCGCGGTTCTCGCCTGGGCGCACGCCCGCGCGCAGGGTGGCCGCTTCATCGTGCGTATCGAGGACATCGACCGCCAGCGCTCCCGCCCCGAGTATGAGGCGCAGCAGCTCGCCGATCTGGAGGCCATCGGCATCGACTGGGATGGCACCCCGGTTCGGCAGTCTGAACGCTCTGGCCTGTATGAATCCGCGCTCGCCAACCTCACGCAACGCGGCTTGACATACCCCTGCTTCTGCACTCGCCGCGAAATTCTCGCCGCCTCCTCCGCGCCGCATGGCGTGCCAGGTCAGTATCCCGGCACGTGCCGTTCGCTTGACGACGAGCACCTCGCCGCGAAAAAGGCCGAATTTGCGGCAGCGGGGAGGAGGTCGTCGTTACGCCTGAAATCGCAGGTGCGTGAGGGGGCCGCGACCGATGAACTGCATGGCGAGATTACCGCCCCAATCGATGACTTTGTCCTCCAGCGTGCCGATGGCATGTGGGCCTACAACCTCGCAGTCGTCGTCGACGATGCCGAGCAGGGGGTGACCGAGGTCGTGCGTGGCGATGACCTGATGTCCTCCGCCCCGCGCCAGGCGTACTTGGCTGGTCTTTTGGGGTATGCGACGCCTTCGTTCGTGCACGTGCCGCTGGTGGTGAACTCTGAAGGGCGCCGGTTGTCCAAGCGTGATGGCGACGTGACTCTCGGTGAGGTGCCCGTGGATGCGGCGCAGCGGTGGATTTTGGATTCGCTCGGTGGCGGTGATGGCATCGATGGTGGCGGGAGCGCAGAGCTTGACTCCATCGCTGACCTCCCGGAGGCCCTGCGTGCGGGTCTGGAAATTCCGCGCGAACAGGTGATTTTCTAGGGCCCGCCGAGAACTATCGTTAGCGCATACGTTATCGGTAAGAGTGTGAAAGCAACTAGTGCCGCCACAATCGTCAAACCGTTTGATTGGGCTTTCAGCGCTGTTAGGAAGCTGATTAGGCCGAATCCGAAGACACCGACAGCGAGGGGTATTGTCCAGGCATCGGAGAGTGCAGTGCTGACGAAAAGCAGTCCAATGTAGCAAGCCAAGGCTAAGAGAAGTGCAGCAACTGCAAAATTGCGGGAGCGGTTCATGATATGGGTCTTAGGATTCCGCTAGAGGATCTTTGCCACCTAATTTCATTTCGAAGCGTTTGTAATCCTCGAGGGATGCGAAGTGGCGAGAATAGATGTCGATGTCTGTATCGACGCGACCGTAAAGAGCGGGGGCGACATCGACGATGTGGCGCAACGTGACAGATCCTCCCGAGTGGGAAGGATCTTCTGGGGCTAATTCATTTTCGTGGGCTAATGCTTCGACCTGCGCGTATGCGGCGCTATCAGAATCGGCAAAGACAATGTATAAGTCCTCACGGAAGAAGCTCTCATTCGCCGAGGTTGAATCTCTTTGCTTTGTTAACTCAAAAACTGCAATTCCGATGTATGGTTCCATCTATTTTTCCGTTCTTCGATTGCCGCCTAGTTCAGTACGAATTTGAGGCTTTCTTACTGGACGCCACGTTTACTCGAATTGATAAACATTGGATTGTTGCTGAAACCTGCGCTTACCCTATCACTGCCGATACCCTCGGGGCATGCCTACTCTTCTAGTCGTCCACCATTCCCCGACCCCGCTTCTGCAGGAAGTCTTAAGCCATGCGCTCGAGGGCGCCAACGACCCCGCGCTAGAGGGCGTGGATGTCAAGGTCGTCGAGGCCCTCGACGCCACCATCGATGACCTGACCAGTGCCGACGCTATCCTGCTCGGTACCTCCGCCAACTTTGGATACATCTCCGGCGCGCTCAAGCACTTCTTCGACACCACCTTCCGCGAGGCGCAGGAAGCCACCAAGGGTTTGCCATTTTCCTACTGGATCCGTGGCGGCTTCGACACCACCGGCGCGGAAAATGCCATGAAAACCATCACGACCGGCTACAAGTGGGAGCTTGCGGCCGAACCCGTCGTATTTGTCGGTTCGCTTGACGACGACATCCCCGACCGCCTGGTAAATCTCGGTGGCACCATGGCTGCCCAAATTTTGGGCTGATTGAAGATTTAGTGTCGGGGCCGTGAAATAATGGCCGGGTGAAAGATTCAGGGGTGCAAGGGGCGCAAGTGACGTCGTCAAGCGAGAAAAACCGCAAGCCCATGATGAGTCTGCTGGGGCCTGCGTTTGTGGCGGCGATTGCCTACGTGGACCCCGGAAATGTGGCTGCGAACCTGTCCGCGGGGGCGAGCTACGGGTATCTGCTGCTTTGGGTGCTGGTGGTGTCCAACCTCATGGCGATGGTTGTGCAGTACCTTTCGGCGAAGTACGGCCTGGTGACGGGGCGGTCGCTGACCGCAGGCGTTGCCGACCGCTTCGGTTCGAACCGGCCGGGGCGACTGGCGTACTGGGTGCAGGCCGAGATTGTGGCAGCAGCGACGGATGTGGCGGAAATCATTGGTGGTGCCACCGCACTGTATCTGCTTTTCGGGACGCCGATGCTGCTCGGTGGCGTCATCGTCGGTGTGGTCTCGCTGGGGCTGTTGCTGCTGCAGGGTGGGCGTTCGCAACGCACTTTTGAAGGCGTGATTGTGGCGTTCCTGCTGGTCATTACGGTGGGGTTCCTGGCCGGTCTATTTGTTACGGGCTTAAGCCTGGGGGAGATGGCCAACGGAATTCTGCCGCGCTTCCAAGGCGCGCACACCGTGGTGCTGGCGGCGTCCATGCTGGGCGCGACCGTGATGCCGCATGCGGTCTACCTGCACTCCGGGCTGGTGCGCGACCGCGAGTACAAGGTGGAAGATGACGCTTCGTTGCGCCAGCACCTGCGGGCCACGCGCATCGATGTCTTCGGTGCCCTCGTGCTGGCCGGGTCGGTGAATATCGGCATGCTGTGTCTTGCGGCCGAAGCGCTTCCGGGAGTGGAGGGGACTGACTCCATTGAAGGCGCCCACGCTGCCGTGACCAGCGCACTTGGTCCCGTGGTGGGCATACTTTTCGGCGTTGGGCTGCTGGCCTCCGGGCTGGCGTCGTCCTCTGTCGGCTGCTACGCCGGCGACCTGATTATGCGCGACCTCCTGAAGGTGCACGTGCCGATGCTGGTGCGCCGCGTAGTCACCATCATCCCGGCACTGCTGATTATCGCCAGCGGCGTGGAGCCGACGTGGGCGCTCGTGCTCAGCCAGGTGGTGCTGTCGATTGGCATCCCGTTTGCGCTGGTCCCGCTGGTGCGCATGACCTCCTCGCGTGCCGAGATGGGCATCTGGGCCAACACCCCACTACTGCGCCGGGTCGCGTGGGTTATCTGCGGACTCATCATCGCGCTCAACGTGGCGCTGGTGGTCCTGGTGCTGACGGGGAAGGGGTAGCTTCCGGGAGGGGGAGGTGGGGGCCTCGTCGTAAAGCGTGCGGGAGATGGTAGACAAAGCTGTCTAGTTGGTGTTAGGGTGGGCGGCACGATCACAAGATATCGACGAGAAATGGCCTTTGACAGCGTCGATAGGCAACCGCCCGATTCGCGGACCCGGTGCCCCAAAGGAAGATCAGCCCCACAGACCGCCTGCGGGGAAGAGCGAATAGGAGCGCCAAATGCACACCTCAATAAGCGACGTCCACATCATCCACCTCAGCCGTCACACCGCTGACCTTCTCGTCGACGGCCGACCCGTCGCCATCCGACTGCAAGAAGTCGACATCGACCCCCACTCCCGGAATCTCGTCCAACTACCCGTCGACCCCGCCTTCTACGCCACCCTCCGCGGCCAACAACGCGCCGACTACCTCAGCGCCCACGTCCGCGACGGCGTGCGCTACGGCCGCATCCTCTGGCACGAGCTTGACGACGGTCGCCACTTCCTCACCATCCCCACCATCGGCGGCTACCACGTGCACCAGGTCTTTGAGGTCCGCCGCAGCCGCGAAGGAGTGTGGAGCCGGCACTGAGCTGCTGGTTTCGTGCGCGTGCCTGGCGTGATGAGCGCGGCGCGGATGCGCGCGGGAACCTCTCCGCCTAGCCTTGGGCTATGCAGGTACGAGACTCCGCAACACCCCCGTTCTGGCCCACCGAAGGCGAAGGCGACTTCTACACCGACGCCGCCGCAGCCGTCGACCGGCTCACCGAAATCCACCGGGCAGGGATGGCCTACCTAGTCGAGCAGTACACCGCCGCCACCGAAGGAAATTCCGGGAGTGGGCCGGTGCGCGCCTACTACCCCGAACTACGCTTCACCGTTCCAGCCGGCAGCGCCGTCGAGGATGTCGACCCCTCCCTGTCACACGGCTTCGTCGACCGTCCGGGAGTGTATGCCACCACCATCACCCGCCCGGTGATGTTCCGCACCTACCTCATCGAGCAAATCACCGACCTGCTCGCCAACCACGGCGGCGAAGTCGAGGTGCGCGTCTCCGACCAGCCCATCCCACTCCGGATGTGCCGCGGATTCGACGCGGCCGCCGAGGAAGCGGCGGGGAGGGAAGGGGCGTCGGCAAGCATGCTGGCGGCAGTGGAGAAGACGTTTACCCCCATCGACTCCGCCAGCATCGACGACACCATCGCCGACGGCGAAGCCGACTACCTGGGTCTGCTCATCAAGCCTTTGAGCCTCTTTACCGCCCAGCGCATCGACCTCGCCCTCCAGCGCCTCGAGCACTACACCGGGTCGCACGCCGCAAACATCCAGCGCTTCGTGCTATTTACCAACTACCAGCTGCACACGGACGTGTTCCTCGAATACGCCGCCACCCTCACTCCCGGAAATCCGCACGGGTACACGGCGCTGGCGTGCCCGGGTGGGAAGCGCTACGACATCGGCGCCATCCCCACTCCCGGAGTTTGCCGTCAGCACGCGCACGCCTCGCAGATGCCGGCGTACCACTTGCTCCGCGACGACCAATGCGGCATCACCATCATTGACATCGGCGTCGGCCCCTCGAATGCCAAAACCATCACCGACTGCCTCGCCGTCACGCGCCCCCACTGCTGGATGATGGTCGGACACTGCGCCGGTCTCGACGGCCGCATGCGCATCGGCGACATGATTCTCGCCAACGGTTACGACCGCGCCGACGGAGTCCTCGACAACTACGTGCCCCTGGAAAAACCCATCCCGCCAATTGCGGAAATTCAGCTCGCCGTCACCAACGCGCTCGCCCGCGTCTCCGGACTCACCGGCGATGAGCTGAAAAAGCGCCTGCGCACCGGCACCGTGCTGTCGACCTCCGACCGCAACTGGGAGTGGCGCTCCCAGACCGACCTCTACCGAGAGCTGCAGAAATCCACCGCCATCGGCGTCGAAATGGAATCCGCCACCATCGCCGCCAACGGCTACCGCTTCCGCGTGCCCTACGGCGCGTTGCTCAGCGTCTCCGACATGCCGCTGCACGACAAACCCAAACTCCCGAAATCCGCCCGCGAGTTCTACCAGTCCTCCAAGGAAGAGCACCTCATGGCCGCCGTGCGCGCGTGCGAGGACATGGCCGCGGCTCCCGACACCCTCCACTCCCGGAAATTACGTCGGCCGGTGGGAGAGGTCGCGTTCCGGTAGGGCACTTTCGGGAGTGCGTCGTCAAGCCCGTTTGTGCAGATTGTGCATGCTTTACGACGGCTGTGGACAACGCCAAAAAGCGATTGAAGCCGCCCACTCCCGGAAACTAGCCTTAGCCCCATGACGACATTGGGACTGCTCAGCGCGCTGGCGACACGGGGTATTGACGTGCTCGCGGACCTGCGCGCCGCACTCCCGGAAAAATCCACCGGGCACCGGGAGTTGGCAGCCAGCATCGGCTTCGACCCCTTCCGCCTCAAGCGCCTGCTGCGCTGTGCCGAGCGGCTGTTCGGCACCGTCGAGGGCGATGTGGACGTCGAATCCCGCGACAAGGCCGTCGCAATCGCCCGGGAGCTGAAGCTGTCGCTGGACACGGTCATGCAGATCGACAAGCGCTCCGGGCAGCTCAACAACGTCGAAATCCGGGAGTACTACCGCCTGGACTTCACCCGCGCCGCCGCGGCCTACGACTTCGAGGGCCTCGACACCTACATGCGCACCAAGGTCAAGGAGCTCAACCGCACCGACGAGCCGCCGCAGCACCTGCGCGCCCACGTCTCCCGGAATCCGGACATCCGCGGGATGAAGCATCTGCAGGTCACTGGTCCGGCGAACATGATTGACGACCTGGTCGCGCCGCTGACCGTGCGCGCAGCTGAAATCGCCAAAGCGCACGAGGATTACACCCGGGATCGGTGCGTCGGTCAAGCGCTGGCAGAACGCTTGGCGCACGGGTCGGAGGGGCCGCTTGACGACGTCGACAAGCTCCGTTACCAGCCCGCGCTCATCGTAACCGCGCAAGACATCGTGGAGTACAGCCCGCGGTTTGCGGCGACCTCCAACGGCTCCGTCCTCACTCCCGGACAATTCGTCGAGGCATTGCTCGCGGACACCGGCTGGGTGCTGGTCTACGACGAGCACAACACTCCGACCGACCTACTCCCGATACACAACCCGCGCCTGGCGACGGAGGAACAGCGCATCGCGATGATCCTCGACAACCCCATCTGCGCGTGGCCCGGGTGCCCGCGCCCCGCCCACGCCGGGCAGGCCCATCACCTGGTCGCCAGGAAAAACGGCGGCGCCACGACTATGGAAAACATGGTCATGACCTGCAAAGAACACAACGCCGCCAACGATGACGACAGGCAAGGCCTCAACGGGCACCTCGAGCGTGACGACGGCTCCGGCGCGGTCTACCGCCACCCGCCGTCTCCGCACGCGCCGCCCGAATTCAACCTTGCCTACCCGACAGCTCTCGCGGGGCGGGCCTACTCGGGCTACCGTCAGCGCGAATAGCTTTACAGATATACCCGTAGGGGGTATACTTTGGGGTATGGCTAATCAAACTTTTACTGTTACTGGCATGACATGCGGACACTGCGAGGCATCGGTGCGGGAGGAAGTCTCTGAACTCCCGGGAATCACTGATGTCCAGGTTGACCGCTCCCGGAATTTCCTTTCCGTGACCTCGGATGCAGACATCGACACCGCTGCCGTAATCGCAGCAGTGGATGAAGCTGGCTACAAGGCGGTCGCAAACTAAACCCCCAAAGAGGAAAGCGGATGTCTGAGCAGCAACTTCTCACCCTTGATATCCCCGTCGGCGGGATGACGTGTGCGTCGTGCGCAAACCGTATCCAACGCAAGCTGAACAAACTTGATGGCGTTAACGCGAGCGTGAACTATGCGACCGAGAAGGCGCATGTGGAGGCGCCGGCGGACATCAACCCGCAGCAACTGATCGACACAATCGTGGCAGCGGGGTACACCGCTGAGCTTCCGCAGGAGGAGCCCGAACAAGAACCGGGTGCTGCTCCCGAAGGGAAAGACCGGGAGCTGGAAGACCTGCGCAACCGAGTCATCGGCGCTGTCATCCTCACCGCTCCCGTCATCGCAATGTCGATGATCCCTGCCCTCCAGTTCACTAATTGGCAGTGGCTGTGTCTCACGCTCTCGGCGCCGGTCTTTGTGTGGGCCGGCTGGCCGTTCCACCGCGCGACACTGAAGAATCTGCGTCATGGCGAGGTCACCATGGACACGCTGATCACTATGGGGACGACCGCTTCGTTCCTCTGGAGTGTGTGGGCGTTGTTCTTCGGGCGTGCCGGGCTGCCGGGGCTCAAGCACGAGTTCCACTTCACGGTCACTCCTGGTGATGCCGATATGAACATCTACCTCGAGGCGATGGCCGGCATCATCATGTTTGTGCTGATTGGTCGTTACTTCGAGAAGCGCTCCAAGCGCAACGCCGGTCAGGCACTCCGGGAGTTGATGAAGCTTGGCGCCAAGGATGTCTCCGTTCTCGAAAGTTCGGGAGTGGAGAAGCGGCTGCCCGTGGAACAGCTCCGTCCGGGAGTGGTGTTCGTCGTTAGGCCTGGTGAGAAGATCGCGACGGACGGCGTTGTCGTGGAGGGCGCGTCGGCGGTGGATGCGTCGATGCTGACCGGCGAACCGATGCCTGTCGAGGTCGGCCCTGGCGATGAGGTGACGGGGGCGACGATCAATACGTCAGGGCGGCTGCTCGTGCGGGCGACGCGCGTGGGCTCGGAGACGCAGTTGGCGCAGATGGCGGCGATGGTCGAGGCGGCGCAGACGGGTAAGGCGCCGGTGCAGCGGCTGGCGGATCGGGTTTCGGGAGTGTTCGTGCCCGCCGTCATCGCGATCGCCGCGGTCACGCTGGGCGCGTGGTTGTTTACGGGGCACGGCGCGAGTGAGGCGGTCACGGCTGCGGTCGCCGTGCTCATCATCGCGTGCCCGTGTGCGCTTGGCTTAGCGACGCCCACAGCGCTCCTGGTCGGCACGAGTGAAGGTGCCAAGGTTGGTGTGCTGCTGCGTGGCCCGGAGGTGCTGGAGTCGGCGCGGAAGGTCGACACGGTTGTGCTGGATAAGACCGGCACGGTGACTACGGGTGTGATGGAGCTGACGGAGGTCCCTCCCACTCCCGAAAATCTGCTGCCGCTTGCTGCTTCGGTGGAGGCAGCGTCGCATCACCCGATTGCGCAGGCTATTGTGCGTGCGGCGGATCCGGATTCTCTACTCCCGGTTTCGGATTTCCGGGATATTCCGGGAGTGGGGGTTGAAGGCACCGTGGATGGCCACCGCATCGAGGTCGGTCGCTCCGGGGAAAATTCCGGGAGTGGGGGGACGGTGGTTGCGGTGCGCCGCGACGGCGAGCTCCTGGGCACGTTGGAGGTGTCGGATTCGGTGAAGCCGACGTCGGCGGCTGCGGTCGCGAAATTCCGGGAGTGGGGGGTGCGGCCGATTCTGCTGACCGGCGACGCCGCCGGCCCGGCGTTTCGGGTCGCAGATGAGGTCGGTATTGCTCGCGAGGATGTGATTTCGGGAGTGATGCCGGAGGATAAGGTCGCGACGATTGAGAAGTTGCAGGCTGGCGGCGCGTGTGTGGCGATGGTCGGCGATGGCATCAATGATGCTGCGGCTCTTGCGCAGGCGGATTTGGGCATGGCGATGGGCACGGGCACCGATGTGGCGATGGAGGCTGCGGATATCACGCTGGTGCGTGGTGATCTGTTGGCGGCTGCGGATGCGCTGCGGTTGTCACGCCGGACGCTCCGCACGATTCGTTCGAATCTTTTTTGGGCGTTTTTCTACAACGTTTTGGCAATTCCTGTCGCCGCGCTGGGGTTGTTGAATCCGATGTTGGCTGGCGCTGCGATGGCGTTTTCGTCGGTTTTTGTGGTCGGCAACAGTCTGCGTCTGCGCGGTTTTTCTCCGAGTCAACCAGCTATTCAAAAAGGAGTAACTCATGAGTGAGTCTTGTTGTTCGTCGCAATCGCATTCGCTTGACGACGATTCTTGCTGCCATGACACCACTGATCCCGGTTATCTCGTGGAGAAGCGGCGTTATGAATCCCGTATCCGTCGCATTGAGGGGCAGGTTCGTGGCATTGGTCGGATGATTGAGAACGAAGAGTACTGTATCGATGTTTTGACCCAGATTTCGGCGGTGAATTCGGCGTTGAAGTCGTTGGCGTTAACTCTTCTGGATGCTCACCTCCATCACTGTGTGGTGCATGCGGCTGAGGGCGGCCCGGAGGAGTTGGACGCCAAGCTGGAGGAGGCCTCGGCGGCGATTGCTCGGCTGGCTAAGTAACTCCCGGAAAAATTCCGGGAGTGGGGGGGGCGAAACAGCAGTCGGCAGTCGGCAGCCGGAGTTGGTTGCTGTTGGTTGCACCGATTGCGCGGGAGTGCCGCTTCAATGCCTCGTTTTCCCTGGTAGGGGGAGCGTTTTGGGAAAATGGGGTTTGTTGGGTAGTCTTTAACGACGTTGGAGGATTCGACTAGCGGCCTATGTCACACGCCTGGAACGCGTGCGGGAGTCACATCCCTCGTGGGTTCAAATCCCACATCCTCCGCAGAGTGAAGACCCCCGGTTTACGCCGGGGGTTTTCTTGTATTTATGCAGGTGAGTGGATTTGCAGTGTATGCCGGGGGCTGCGGGGAGGCGGGGAACTGTCATGAATGCTGTCACGAAACTGGTGACGAATCCGTGGTGGCAACGCCCTGATTAGTGTGGCAGTTCTTCGCTGAACGGTGCGGCGAGCGCTAGCAGTGTGACTTTTTGCGTGGGCCTGTAGTAGGCTGTCTTCACGGATCCCATGTGGCGTCCATCTCGTGAACTCCCCCAGGGCAGGAATGCAGCAAGGGTCAGCGAGCTCTGACGGGTGCGTGGGGTCCCCTTTTTTTATCCCCGGCGTTCTTCTGGCACTTATGGCCAGGTTTCGGGCACTTGTCGGCGGTTTCCTGTGATCTATCGATGTTTTTCGGCACTTATCCCCGCGATATTGGCCAGGCCATTTCACCTATCGATGAGCTATTCACTTATGGCCACGCTGCAGCGCATCGATAGGTGAATACCTTGGCCACAAGTGGTCGCGTTCGCTGGTCTGGAAGAATACTGTGCATGAGCGATGCAGACGACACGCGAGTGCCACCACAGACAACACGAGAACCGCTAGAAACACCAGCACCAGAAACCCGAGAAACCCCAGCGCCAATGGGCGTGTGGGACTCCTTCCGGTTCGCAGTTTCTTCACCGAAGCGCCTGCGCACCGAGCTGCTGGCCGGCGCGGCGGTGTCGTTCGCGCTAATCCCCGAGGTCATTTCGTTTTCCATCTTGGCGGGCGTGGACCCGGCGGTGGGCCTGTTTAGCTCGGTGATTATGGCCATCGTGATTGCCTTTACGGGTGGTCGCCCGGCCATGATTACTGCTGCCGCTGGTTCGGTTGCGCTCGTCGTCGCGCCGTTGTCGCGGACGTACGGGATGGATTACCTCATTCCAACGGTGCTGCTCGCGGGTGTGTTGCAGATTGCTTTTGCGGCGCTGGGTATCGCTAAGCTGCAGCGTTTCATTCCGCGCGCGGTCATGATTGGCTTTGTTAACGCGCTGGGTATCCTCATTTTCACTGCGCAGCTGGAGCATCTCATCGATGTGCCGTGGCTGGTATATCCGCTGGTCGCTTTGGGTATTGCGATTATGGTGTTCCTGCCCCGCGTGTTCACCGCGATTCCGGCTCCGCTGGTGACTGTGCTCGTCGTCACGCTTGTTGCGGTGGTGGCGGATTGGCGCGTGCCGAACGTGAGCGATATGGGCGAGCTCCCGGAATCTCTCCCGCAGCTGCTGATCCCGAATGTGCCCCTGACCTGGGAGACTCTGCAGCTGATTGCGCCGTATTCGGTGGGCGTGGCGATTGTCGGCATCATGGAATCGCTGATGACGGCGAAGCTCGTGGACGACATCACCGACACGCATTCGGACAAGACCCGTGAGACGTGGGGGCTGGGCGTGGCGAACATCGCGGGCGGTTTCTTCGGCGGCATCGCTGGCTGCGCGATGATCGGTCAGACGATGGTGGGTGTGAAGGAATCGTCGGGACGCACTCGCTTGACGACGCTCTTTTCCGGTGTCTTCCTGCTCATTCTGGTCCTTCTGCTCAGTTCTGCAGTTGGAGTGATTCCGATGGCGGCGCTGGTTGCGGTGATGGTCGTGGTGTCGGTGGACACGGTCGATTGGCGCTCGATCTCCCCGCGGACGTTGCGCCTGATGCCGCGTTCGGAGACGGCGGTGATGCTGGTGACGGTCATCGCTACGCTGGCGACGGATAACCTCGCCATCGGCGTGATTTTGGGTGTGGTCGTGGCGTCGCTGATGTTCGCGCGCCGTGTCGCTCACCTGGTCAGGATTGAAGTGCTTGACGACGACCCCAGCGCCCACTCCCGGACGTACAAGGTGCGGGGGCAGCTGTTCTTCGCCTCCAGTAACGACCTGGTGTACCAATTCGACTACACCGATCCTGCGCAGCGGATTGTCATCGATATGTCGGAGGCTGAGATTTGGGATGCCTCCACAGTGGCGGCATTGGATTCGGTGCGGGTCAAGTTTGCTGACCGGGGCAAAGAGGTAGAAATTATCGGCTTGGAGGGGCCGAGTAAGCAGCGTCTGGATGCGCTGTCGGGGAAGTTGTAGAAATCCCAATCCGGGGTATGCCTTACACTTGGTTGCAAAGCCGGATGCGGCGCGGGGAAAAGGTTTTCCGTGCCAGTTTTGTCAGGTTTTAACTTATGTCCGATACCTGGGAGGGTGCGTACACCATGGCCGTGGATTCCTTCGATGTTCAGCAGCTGGCGGCACACAAGGATGAGTTTGCGAAGGCATATGAGGAACTGAAATCCCGTAACCTCGCACTGAATTTGACTCGTGGTAAGCCGTCGTCGGAGCAGCTCGATTTCGCAAACGCCCTGCTGGGTCTCCCGGCGCCGGATTACATTTCGGCTTCTGGGGAGGATGTCCGCAATTACGGCAACGCCAAAGGCATTACTGATATCCGCGCTATCTGGGCGGAACTGCTGGATCTGCCGGTGGAAAACGTCCTGGCACAGGATGCTTCCAGCCTGAACATCCAGTTTGACCTGATTTCGTGGGCCATGCAGTTCGGCAATGTGGACTCGGAGCGCCCGTGGAACGAGGAGCCGGTGCTGAAGTGGCTGTGCCCGGTTCCGGGGTATGACCGGCACTTTTCCATTACGCAGCACTTCGGCATTGAGATGATCCAGGTGCCGCTGAATGAAGACGGTCCGGATATGGATGTCGTGGAGAAGCTGGTGGCCTCCGATCCGCAGATTAAGGGCATGTGGAATGTCCCGATGTTCTCGAATCCGACGGGCGTGACCTACAGCGCTGAGGTCTGCCGCCGTCTGGTTGAAATGGAAACCGCTGCTCCGGATTTCCGTCTGATGTGGGATAACGCCTACATGGTTCACACGCTGACGGATGAGTTCCCGGAGATTCACAACGTCATTAAGTGGGCGGAAGAGGCCGGTAATCCGAACCGCGTGTGGGCTTTCGGCTCGACTTCGAAGATCACCTTCGCAGGCGCTGGCATTGCTTTCTACGCTTCCTCGGACGCCAACTTGGAGGATTACCTCAAGCACGCTGGTATCCGTGGCATTGGCCCGAACAAGGTCAACCAGTTGGCTCATGCCAAGTTCTTCGGTGACGCGGAGGGCGTGCGCGAGCAGATGCGCCGTCACGCAGGTTCGCTGGCTCCGAAGTTTGAGAAGGTTCTGCAGATTCTGGATGAGCGCCTGTCGGAGTACGGCGTGGCAGAGTGGTCGAAGCCGACCGGCGGTTACTTCATCAACCTCGACGTAGTTGATGGCACCGCTCGTCGCGTGGTGGAGCTGGCTAAGGAGGCCGGCATTGCGCTGACCGGTTCTGGTTCTTCCTTCCCGCTGAAGCAGGATCCGAATGACCGCAATATCCGCCTGGCACCGTCGTTGCCTCCGATGGAGGAGCTCGAGGTTGCTATGGATGGCGTCGCTACCTGTGTGCTGCTCGCCGCCGCTGAGAAGGCGACTGCGTAGGTTAAGCAGGCCAGGTAGGTCGGGATAGGACTATATGAACTTCGAAGAGACGAAGTTTTGGATCTCCGGGCTTTTCCCCGGAGAACCCCAGGTCGGCGAGTATGTGACGGAGCTGCCGGCCAGTGGTCGGCACGGGCAGGAACACGATTCGGCTCCGCTTCGGGTCGCTGAGTTCTCGCTTTACGACGGGCCGGACGGCCAAGCGAACGTGCGTCGTCCGGAAACGGCAGCCGCCACCGTGGAGTTGGGCCGCAACTACTGTGGTCTGACCGGCGCAGCAAAGACGGATATCCGCGTGGAGCTCTTCTCCGTCGCATACGCTGATTTTCCCGTGGCCACCATGGTCGCGGCCGCGGGAGCGCTGGTGGAGGAAGAGCCGGAGTTCCTGTCGCCAATTCCGGGCCGTGTTATTCCGAATGCGGTGCGGCTGGCTGCCGATCAGGTGGCCGAGGTAGGGGAGTCGTCGTCAAGCACTGCCTTTACCGTGGCGCACGTGCTGTGCAGGGTGCCGTATGTGTGGAGCGACGGGGTGCCGAATGTGTCCGAGATGCCGGGCAAGATCAGCCTGCATGAGGGCGATGTGGAGTCGCCGCAGGGGCGCATGACCACGATGACGCAGCTGGTGCCAATTACGGATGCGGAGCTGGTGTTTTATGAGCAGCAGGGTCCGCAGGCGTTGATGCAGAAGTTGGCCGAAGTGGACGCTGACCTGCGGGATTGGTGCCGCGAGTCGGTTGTTGCCCAGGAGGGTTCGAACTAGCCGGTCCGGGGTGGAAGGTAGGCTGAGCACGTGGCTCTGTATAGGAAGTATCGTCCGGCATCGTTCGCCGAAGTGGTGGGGCAGCGGCACGTAACTGACCCGCTGTCGGCGGCGTTGGAATCTCGTGATGCGCAGGGGCGTCCCAACCGCATCAACCATGCGTATTTGTTCTCCGGGCCGCGTGGCTGTGGCAAGACCTCGTCGGCGCGCATTATGGCGCGCAGTTTGAACTGTGCGGAGGGGCCGACGGCCACACCGTGTGGCCAGTGTGCGTCGTGTCGTGCGTTGGCGCCGGGTGGTCCGGGCAATTTGGACGTTATTGAGCTGGACGCGGCTTCCCACAACGGTGTGGAAGATATGCGTGAGCTGCGGGAAAAGGCTATCTTCCAGCCGGCGGAGTCGCGCTACCGCATCTTCATTATTGACGAGGCGCATATGATTACCGCCTCGGGTTTCAATGCGCTGTTGAAGATTGTGGAGGAGCCGCCGGAGCATCTCATCTTCATTTTTGCGACCACGGAGCCGGAGCGTGTGCTGCCGACTATCCGTTCGCGTACGCACCATTACCCGTTCCGATTGTTGACCCCGCCGGATATGCGCGGGCTGCTTGAACGTGTGGTCACGGCCGAGGGCGTGCGGGTAGAGCCGGACGTGTATCCGCTGGTCATCCAGGCCGGTGGCGGTTCGCCGCGTGACTCGCTGTCGGTTATGGATCAGCTCATTGCTGGTTCCGGCACCGATGGTGTGGATTATGAGACTTCTGCGGCCATTCTCGGTGTCACTGACAGCGTAATCATCACGGATGCGATTGAGGCGCTGGCGGCAGGCGATCGCGCGGCCATGTTTAGCGTGGTCGGGCGTGTGATTATGTCGGGCCAGGATCCGGCTCGGTTTGCCTCGGATCTGCTTGGCCGGGTGCGTGATTTGCTGGTGCTGTCCGCAGTGCCGAACGCGCTGGAGCAGGGGCTTGTAGAGATTCCGGAGAGCCAAATCGACGGCGTCCTGGAGCAGGCCGGGACAATTCCCCCGGCTACCCTGACGCGCTTCACGCAGGTGCTCTCTGACGGCCTGCGTCACTTCCGCGGCGTGACTTCGCCGCGTCTGCTGCTCGAGGTCCTGTGCGCGCGCATGCTCCTGCCCGCCACCGAAGACTCCGTGGAGTCGCTGCTGCAGCGCGTAGAGGCGTTGGAACACGGCAGGCCCGCGCTTGCCGACGGCTCGGGGGCCGCAACCCCCGCATCGGCACCGGTGTCTTCCGATGCGGGGCCGGGGTCGGGTGCGGCTGAGGCCGATGCTTCGCCGATGCAGTCTGGCCAGTCGGCTCGTGAGGCATGGCGCCAGCGGAATGCCCAGCGTAAGAAGGGTGCGCAGACCCAGGGCAGTCGTGCTGGGCAGGCAGCGCCAGCGCAGACACCGTCGCAGCCTCAGGCTCAGCCGGAACCTGTTCAGCAGCAGTCTGCACCAGCGGCACCGGTGTCGCAGGAGTCGGTAACTGAGCCGCAGCCTGCACCAGAAGCATCTACTGCGACCGCTGAGCAGCCTGCACAGCCTGCACAGCCTACGCCGGCCGAATCAGTTGAGCAGTCTCAGCCGGCCGAACAACCGCAGCATCCTGAATCGGCTGAGCAGCCGATGTCCGAGGAAGAAGCTCAGGCGGAGAAGATTCGTGAGTTCCGTCGGAAGATGGCGGAGCATGCCCGCATCAGCGAGCAGCAGACTCGGGCGCAGCTTGCGCAGGAGCGTGAGCAGCAAACCCGCGAGCGTGAGGGGGAAGGCGGCTCGATGTCGATTGTCGAGGAAGAGCCAGTTGTCTCTGCCTCGCCAGCTCACTCTGAACAGCCAACTCAGGCCGCCCAGCCCGAGCAACCAGTCCAGCCTGAGCAGCCAACGCAGACTACTCAGGCACCAGAATCGCAGCCGGCGCCGCAAGTTCAGCAAGCACCAGAGCCAGCACCGCAACCGCAACCGGAACCAACACCACAGCCGGAGCCCGAACCTGCACCCGCCGGTATCGAGAAAATCCGCGAGCACTGGCAGGAGATTCTCGCAGCAGTCGACGGACAGCATGCGTTCCCCATTCGCGTGCTGGCCGAGCAGGCGGTACCGCTCGATGTCGAAAACGACACGCTCGTCATTGGACACAGCACAGGAGCGCTCGCTACCAGGCTCAATACGCCTGATTACGCTCAGGCACTATCCACTGCCGTGAAGCAGGTGACGGGCTTCAACGGCCAGGTGCACTGTGTCGTCGGTACGCGCCCGCGCGCACCGCGTTCAACAGCTACTGGTGGTGGTTCCGGGGAGGATGATTCGTCGTCAAGAGGTTCGTCCTCGCCGAACGACACCGCCCCTGCACCGACCCCCGCAGCACCAGCGCAACCAGAGACATCTGAGCAGCAGGTACAGCAGGAACAGCAGACGCAGTCAGAGCCAGCACCGCGCCCGCAGCGGTCATCGACATACGCATCCGTTGTTGAGCGCCGTGCCAAAATCGAAGCCGCCAAGCGTGCTGCGATGGGACAGCAGGCAGGTCACGACCAGCCGGCTCAGCCACATCAGTCACGTCAGCCAAGCCAGCCAGCTCAACCGAACCCGAACCCGGCCCAGCAACAGCCGCAGCAGCCAAACCAGCCGCAGTCATTCCTGCGCGCGGCACAAGCAAACGCACAGGCCAATGCCCAAGCGAACGCTCAGGCCCAGGCCAATCAGGATTCGGGCTTCGGCGGCGTCCCACTGCCACCAGAGCCGATGGAGGAGTTCGCTCCACCAGAGGGCGCAGAGAGCTACGGTTCGCGCAACCCGTCCAACTACAACTCCAACGCCAACACCAACTACAACCCGGTTCCCCAAACCCCGCAGGACAACAACTACGAAGAGGACACCTCCGAGTACTTCGAGGCCGCGAACGAGGTCGGGTCTCTCGATCACCGCTCGCTAAAGGACGTGGTCATGGAGATGCTGGAAAAGGAGCTGGGAGCCAAACCGCTAGAAGACCGCTAGAGCCGTTAGAATGGGGCGGCGATGCGCGTCGTAAAGCATGGGCGATGAGCCTTAGAAACGTGCGCGTAACTACAAATCAGCACGTAAAGAGCACAATAGTTAGGAACATTAGTTATGACTCAGCCAGATATGAACGCAATTCTGCAGCAGGCACAGCAGATGCAGGCACAGCTGCAGGCAGCTCAGCAGGAGATCGTCGCTTCCACCATCGTCGGTGAGGCCGGCGGCGGTCTGGTCAAGGTGACTATGCAGGGCTCGGGCGAGGTCACGGACATCGCCATTGATCCGAAGGTCGTTGACCCGGAGGACGTCGACAGGCTGCAGGACCTGGTTCTCGCTGCTTTCCAGGACGCTACCGCTAAGGTGCAGTCGCTGGCGGAGCAGAAGATGGGCCCGCTGTCCCAGGGCTTCGACGGTCTCGGTGGCCTCGGTTTCTAAATTAGCGTTTCAGACCAGTATTTGTAGGTAATTATCATTGTTCGAAGGACCACTCCAAGATCTCATTGATGAGTTCTCGCGCCTGCCGGGCATCGGCCCGAAGTCAGCTCAGCGTATCGCTTTCTACCTGATGAAGGCGGAGCCGGAGGACATCGGCCGGCTCCAATCCGCGCTTGGTCGGGTGCGCGAGGGTGTGCAATTCTGCCGGGTCTGCGGCAATATTTCGGAAACCGATGTGTGCCAGTACTGCTCGGACACACGCCGCGACCGAGGTTTGGTGTGCGTCGTTGAAGAGGCGCGCGATATCCAGGCCATCGAGCGCACGGGGGAGTACAACGGTCGCTACCACGTGCTCGGCGGGGCGCTCGATCCGCTCGGCGGCATCGGTCCGAACGAGCTCAATATCCGCACGCTGCTGCAACGTATCGCAGGCGTGCTTGACGACGTCGACGAGACCCAACCCCCAGAAATCCACGAGGTCATCATCGCGACTGACCCCAACACCGAGGGCGAAGCCACCGCCACCTATTTGGCCCGGCTGCTGCGGGACTTCCCGGATCTCGAGGTCACTCGGTTGGCCTCCGGCATGCCGCTCGGTGGTGACTTGGAGTTCGTCGATGAACTGACCCTGTCCCGCGCGCTGACGGGCCGGCTGAAGGTCTAGGCCCGCCAACCGGCCGCGCGCGAAACTACAAAACTAGCGCTCGCTCTTCGGACGCGGCTTGGACAGGATGCGCTCTTCGCGCAGCTTATCCACGACCTCGAGGTCCAGCGGAGCCAGGCTCGACAGGTCCTGGTTGGTAGCGCGGGCCAGCAAAAGATCAGCCAGCTGCGGATTGCGAGCCAACACAGGTCCGTGCAGGTAGGTACAGATAATCGAGCCCTGCACCGCGCCTTCGACGCCACCGGTCGGTGTGAGTGCAGAAACATCCACTCCCGGAGCAATCCCGGAGTCCGCCTGCTCCACTTCCGGGCCGGTATTGCCCACGCCACGGACAACCCGACCAAGCGGCTTCGCATCGGCACCCAGGGTCGTGCGACCCATGTGGTTTTCGAAGCCAGTCAGTGGGCTGGCGTCGACGTCGTCAAGCAAACCGTTCTCGGGATCGATGAGCGTGCAGATTTCGCCGATCGCGCGCGACTCGAGCGAATCGGTGGTGCAGTCGACAAGGCCGAGACCTGCGACGTCGCGTCCGCCCGCGCGGAAGGAATTGCCGAAGATCTGGAAGCCCGCGCAAATCGCGAGGATCTGCTTCCCAGCTTCGGCTGCCTTTTTGATGCCGCCGTCATTGATCAGATGCTCCACCGCGATGGTCTGTGCGACGTCCTCGCCGCCGCCGACGGTGTAAATATCCAGGTCGGTGGGGACGGCATCGCCCAGCTTGATCGGGACAATCTCGGCGTCAATCCCCCGCATCCGCGCGCGTTGCCGCAGCACCAGCGCATTTCCGTCATCGCCGTAGGTGCCCAGCACGTCCGGGAGGATCAGGCCGATAGACAGCTCGCTCATTTACTTTTCCTCCTGTGCTCGTTCGATGTCGCGCTTCAAATCGCGGAAGGCGGTGTAGTTCGCCAGCACCTCAACTCGGGTAACGCTTGACGACGACCCCCGCGCCTCACACGACCGGATCGCCTGCAGCGGATTTGCGACCAACCTCGCATCGATGCCCGCATACAGCAACCGCACCGCGAGGTCAGTTCCGCGTTCGCCCGCGGACAGTACATCCATGCCGTCGAAGTCCTCGAAGCGGACATCCCACAGCCAGGACAGGTCCTCGCCGTCAGCGACGTGACCGTTGACTGCGATGACCACTGCATCTGCGGTGCGGTCGACCATGGACAGCGCCTCCTGCCAGCCCGCGGGGTTCTTGGCCAGCAGCATGCGCACGTGCTTCTCGGCGCCCTTGTCATCCCGCACAACCATGGTGGAGTAGCGGCCCGCAACGTTGTCGACGGTCTCGGTGGCCCGGAGGGACTTCCCCAGGTCCGCGCCCATATCGACAGCGCCCGCGATTGCCAAGGTGGCGTTGCCGCGGTTGGCGTTGCCCGGCAGCGTGAGGTTCATCGGCAGGGTGTCGCCAGCAGGCGTGATGACTCCCTCCGCAGTGATGCGGTAGTCCGGCTCAGGGCGCTTGAACTCCGAGCCGTCCGGGAGTGGCTTCACGGCATACCAGTCGTGGCCGTCCTGGATGATAGGGCCGCCGGTGCGCGGGGAGGAGGTGGCATCGTTGGTCCAGCCGCCGCCCGCGGAGACCCAAATAACCTTCTTGGCATCCCACGCAGCCGATGCGATGAGTGGGTCGTCGCAGTTGGCGATGACCGTCGCCTGCGGGTTAGCGTCCACCGCAGCGCGGAGTGTGGCCTCAATCTTGTTGATCTCGCCGACGCGGTCGAGCTGGTCGCGGGAAAGGTTCAGCAGCACCAGGACCTGCGGTTTCAGATCCTCTGCGATGTGCGGGACGTGCAGCTCATCGACTTCCAGGACCAGGCTGTCCGCATCGGGAGTAGCGAGCAGCGCGGAGATGATGCCCGCGTCCATGTTGTCGCCGCCTTCGTTGGTGGCCACGTTGTGGCCAGCGGCGCGCATGGCGGCCGCGAACATGCGGGTGGTGGTGGACTTGCCGTTGGTGCCAGTGATGATCGCGGCCGGGCGTCCCTTGCCGAGGGAGGCCAGAATGCGCGGGTCAATCTTCTGCGCAATCAGGCCACCGATCATGCCGCCCGCGCCGCGACCGGACTTCCGGGAAGCCCAGGTGGCGGCGTGAGCGGCGGATGTGGCGAACCGTGCGCGCAGGCTCGGGGAGCTTGTGCGGTCGCGACTGTGGTCACTTACGTCGTTATGTGAAGTGCCTTCTTTCATAACTGTGTATTTTACTGTGAATAATTCATAGAACGAATGCGCTGGCAAAAAGCCCGAGCCCTATTTCTCCATCTCGCCGACCAGTCGCAGAAATGCCTCATCGGAAACGATCGGAATGTCCTTCCGGTGGGCATGCATGGCTTTGCCGGTTAGCTGATCCGGCGTCACATCCGCAGGTCGGTTACACACCAGCACCGACGACTCCCGAGTGACCTTCTCCGAGTACGCCAGCCCAGCCCGCACACCCGCCGCAATCAACTCATCCGGGTCCAGCGACACCTCTGGCGCCACGACGAACTCCATGCCCGTCGCGAGCTGCCGCCCCGGCGTATAACGGCCGGGGTTCTCCACGGGGCGCGGCGCTTCCATCGCGTCGACACGCACTGTCGAGCGCTGCAGGCCCACAATGTCCTCGCGCAGCTGGTCGGGCGTGTACATGTTCAGGGTTGTACCCTCGTCGAGCCCGCCCTGTGCGCGGAAGAGCGCAAGCGTGGTGGTGACGTCATCCAACGTCCGCACCCGCTCCGGCACCGAGATGCCGGCAATCGATGCCTCGGGTGAAGGCACATCGAGGCCGTAGGCGCGCGCGACGGCGCGCAGGCGTGCGTCGTCAAGCCGTTTGCCCTGGCGGCGCGCCGTTTCCAACGTATCGGCAATCCGTGCGGGCGCCGGAATTCTCGCGACGCGAGTGCGCGTACGACGACGCCCCCGCTTATTCCGCGCGGATCGCTCACGATTCGCTTGACGACGGGCCCTCTTGGCCTCGGCAACTATAAAACCCCAGACCAGCGGCGCATTATGAGCAACCAACGTGCGCCCATCGAGCGCGTGCGCGAGCTTGGCCTGGATCACCCCGAATTTCGGAGCCCCCTCGAAGTCCGCGGGCTCGAGGCCGTGGAGGTGTGTCGGGCCGGGATCCTCGGTGGGATTGATGACGACATGCCAGGTGTCCACGATGTTGCCGCTGCTGTCGACGGTGGACACCCCCAGGCTGACCAGCCGAGACGTCTTGGGATGGATGCCCGTGGCCTGGATGGACACGATTGCGTAAGGAGCGTCCTCCGCTGACGAGAACTGTTTGTGCTCGTCAGCAGCCTTTGTTGCGGCGGTCTCGGCTGTGGCCGGTGTGGGTGTGGCCGGTGTGGGTGTGCCAGCGGTACTCGCGCCGGTTGCGGTTGCGCCGGTAGTAGCCGCGCTGGTCGTGGCCGCGTCGGTGGTGGTTGAGGCCGGCGTAGCTGCCTTGGTTGTGGCTGCGTCCGTTGTGGTGGAAGCCGGTGCTGTTGGTGGTGTTTTCGCGCCCGCTGCCGACGCGCGTTGAGAACGGCGACGATTCCGCCGCCGCCTCTTCGTCTGAGAAGAGGTCCCAGTCGCTTTGCGCTCCTCGCGCGCCGATTCAGTCATGCCTCAAGACTAGCGGGTGCGCTCACCCGCGGAGAAAGTGACTAGGTTTATGACACTTTGAGCACAAAATTTGCCAGGTAGGGTCAGGCGGTGAATGCATCACCACTT
>NZ_KV809106.1:0-16632 GCF_001812455.1 Corynebacterium sp. HMSC076C10 | reverse complement strand
GCCCGGAAAAGACACACTTTTCTTTACTTAACCCACATTGGGCCAAAAAGGGGCGACGCCCCGCGCCGGGGGGGGATTGGCGCGAGGCGTCTTTAACCGGCTCGGGGGGGGATTGAGCCGGGGCGGCCTCGCAGTCTGTTTCTAAAAAGAACAAGAAGGGGCCAGCCACGTCCAAGTATTACATATCCCGAGGAATCTGCAAATACCTTACAAAGGATTTAATGCCCAATATGTTCGATGTCACGTTTC
Organism: Corynebacterium sp. HMSC076C10; assembly: GCF_001812455.1. NCBI lineage: Bacteria > Bacillati > Actinomycetota > Actinomycetes > Mycobacteriales > Corynebacteriaceae > Corynebacterium > Corynebacterium sp. HMSC076C10. The sequence continues at coordinate 16,383 of NZ_KV809106.1, read as the reverse complement.
CTCGATTAATCGCGCCCAGGAAATGCCGCGCCCCAATCGCCGCCAAGCCCCCCACGACCGCCACCGCCCCAATCGCCCCAATCCCCCACCCAGCAGTTAAACACTCATAATGCTCTCCCCGAGCCCGACATCCATGGGTAAGCTCGGAGTCTATGAACACCGGCGAGAACAAGGCTTCAACAACGCCGCAGCCGCGCGCTTCTACGGACACGAGCAGCTCTAAAGATGCCCAAATCGCTGCAGGCCTCCACGCCACCGCTAACTCTCGCGTCGCTGCGTTCTTTGACCTGGATAAAACCATTATTGCCAAGAGCTCGGCATATGCGTTCAACAAGCAATTCCTCGAGCGCGGCATCATTTCGCCGACGGACATGCTGCAAATGGCACTCAGTCACGCCCTGTACATGTCACAGGGACACGATGAGGCACAAATGGAGGCCACGCGCGAGCAGTTTTCCGCCCTTATCGCTGGTCACAGTGCCAGGGAACTGCGCCAGGTCGCGATCGAAACCCTAGAGCAGAACATCACGCCGTACATCTACGCCGAGGCCTTGGAGCTCATTCGTGAACACCGCACACGGGGGCATCAGGTGTTCATTATCTCGGCATCGGCTCGGCAGATTGTTGAGCCCATTGCGCAGGCGCTCGGCGTCTACAATGTGGTGGCCACCGAGCTGGAGGTCCGCGATGGGGTCTTCACGGGTGAAACGGAGTTCTTCTGCCGAGGCGAAAACAAGGCTGTGCAGATGCGTCGGATAGCGGAAAAGCGCCAGTTCAGCCTGGCCGAATGCTTCGCGTACTCGGATTCCATCACTGATGAGCCCATGCTGGCTGCAGTCGGCCATCCCGTTGTGGTCAATCCCGATCGCGCTCTGCGCAAGATTGCGACGGAACGTGAGTGGCCTGTGCGCCAATTTCGGAATCCCGTCCCGCTGTTTCGCGCGCCGTCGAAACGCAATGCTGCAATTCTTGCCGGCGTCACACTGGCGCTTGGCGCGGGTGCGACGCTATTGGCACTGCGCAAAAACGACGACGAGCCAAAGGCCGACTAACCCATCATCCGGCAGCCGGCCCGCCTACACCGCTTCGGCGATACCGCGCGCTTCCACGGCACCGGCCTTCAGCCCCTCCAGGTGCAGGAGAATCCACGCACGCAGGCCATCGGCGCTTCCCGACGCGAACCCCTCTGCGGCCTCGAAATACTCCTGGCGGTGGCGGGTCCAGTAGACCTCGGGCACGGCCAAGCCACGCGGATCCAGGCCGGTTGCGACAGTCGTCAGCCGCGAGGCGGCGCGGGCGATGATGCCGTTGTGGTACTCAAAGGGGCGCAGAGTCAGCAGTTCACCGTGCACAATCGCCGAGAGCACACCAGCATGGATCTGGCTGCGGCCAGTGATGAAGTCACCGAGCACGTGCAGACGCTGCTCCTTCATCGCAGACGAGAGCTTGTCGTCACCGACTGGACGCCCGGCTTTCATCCGTGCCTCGGAACCGTCTTCAGTCTCACCTGCGGGCGATGCGTTCAACGCAAACTTGGCCAGCACCTGCTGCGGAGCACGCTGCCACACGCGGGTGGTCTCACCAATTGACTCCGGGGAAATGGTGTCGGCAACCCGAAGGGCTGCTGCGAGTACGGGGTCGGTGATGTTGCCGTCGTCGGGAAGCGATGGCTCGCCGCCTTCTAGCCACGCCGATGCCCGAGCGCCACGCAGGACCGACTCGGAGCCGGTGACGTTGTGCTTGCGCAGGTTGGCCTTGTGCCTGTGGACGGCCTGGATGGCCTTGGCCGCAACATCAGCCGCGTGCGCAACGCCGTCGAGCTGCCACAGGGGCGCGAGGGGGTCCTTGGGATCAAGCTGCGGAATAGCAGCGGCGGGAGCACTGTCAGCGCCACCGGCACCCGATTCAGATGCCTTCGCCTGCGCTGCCTCACGCTCTGCGCGCTTCTTCGCCGACACGGAGGACACACCCAGGCTCATGCCAGCTAGGCCACCCTTTCCGGCACCGGCGCCATTGCCGACACCATTGCCAGCACCGGCGCCAATTCCACCTACTCCACGCACGTTCTCAGGCTGATTGTTCATATCCCACACCCTAATTCTTCACCGCTAAGTAAGTGACAAACTTATATAGAAATGGTCAAAGATGAGAAAAACTTCAACGAGTTCTTGGCTTTTTCGCCCTTATGGCGCGCCCTACCCACAATCAGAGGTAGTATGGCAGTTTGTAACTGCAGTTTTAAACTTTCAAACCATCTTTTCCAACCATCTGCGTAGGAGGAAGTACACGTGAGCAACGACGATACGAAGGGTCTCTTTACCGACGGCACCGAACCGCGTGTTACCGCTATCCCGCTGAGTGATGTGGATAGCAACGCATCGGGTGATGCTAGCGTCGGCCAGCTCGTGTCTAATGCTTCTTCGCAGATTTCCGCTCTGGTTCGCTCTGAGATTGAGCTGGCCAAGGCCGAAATTGCTGGCGAGGCTAAGAAGGGCGCAGTTGGCGGTGGCTTCTTCGCGGTTGCCGGCGTCGTCGCACTGTACTCCTCGTTCTTCTTTTTCTTCTTCCTCGGCTGGCTGCTGGATGTTTGGCTGCCAACCTGGGCTGCGTTCCTCATCGTTTTCGTTCTGATGCTGGTCATCGCCGGTGTTGCAGCACTGCTGGGTCTGAAGAAGGTCAAGTCGATCCGCAAGCCGGAGAAGACCATCGAGTCGATGCAGGAGCTGAAGGGGGTCGTGCCGTCGGGGTCGGCGAAGAAGTCTTCGCAGTCGAACGGTATGTACACCTAAAGGCTTGAAAGAAATTGGGCGGGACTTTGTTGGTCTCGCCCTTTTGTCTTATTCAGTCCCGGTTTAAGCCCTTCGGATAAGGTATTTTCCCCTCATGACCTCCCTCCGCGATTCTCTCACTGGCCCCTGGCGTCATCGTCTCATTCACGTCCGCGGCCAGCGCCTACACATCGCCGAGTGCGGCCGCCCCTCCGATCCGCTCGTGTTGTTTATTCACGGCTCGACTGGCGGTTGGTTTGAATGGCGCGAGGTTTTGCCGCTGCTTAACGACGACTCGGGCGATCCCCTCCCCGTGCACGCTGTGGCTATTTCTATGCGTGGCTACGGTCAGTCCGACCGAACACCGCAAGGCTACGATCCGTTTGAGGCGGCCCAGGACATCGCCTCATCGATTCGCTCGTTGGGGCATTCGACCGCGCTGCTGGTCTGTCAGGGGTTCGGCACCTGGGTGGCGTGGACGTTGGCTTCGCGGCAGCCCAATCTTGTCTCCGGAATTATTGGTTGTGGTGCTGCACATCCGAAAGTGTGGCTGAACCAGTTGAAGAGCCCGTGGTCGGAGGACTTCCGCAGTAGCCTGGCTCCTCTGCTGCGCCGTTCGTGGTGGGACTCGCGGCCACGGGTACCGCAGTTGCGTCGCAATAAGTTCAGCACGCAGGCGGCTGAGGCTCGCCAGCAGCGGCTTATTGACCGCATCGTGCGCGAGTCCATGTCCACCACCGGGCAGGGGTTTGCCGAGACCCCCGAGGGAAAACAGACCGCGGAACTCATGGCTGACAGCCTGGCCAGTGGGGCACTCCGCCCTGCACTGGCTCACATGAATTGGTGGACGCGACCGGCTCCGGCCGCTTTCCGCAAGTGGTTGAGTGCGGTGGAGGGCTCGTCGAAAAGCGATGAGCACACGGTGCTGCTCGTCGGCGAGCAGGACACTCGTACCCCACGTGCGCTAGTGGAGCTCACCTCGAGTCACGTGCGCGTTGTGCCGGATTGTGGGCACTTCCTGCCGGCAGAGAAACCTCAGGCTGTGGTGCAGGCAATCAGGGATCACCTGCACTGGTTGCCGGAGGGGTCTTAGACTCAGGCTCGGCTGAAGCTAGCCGGAACTCTCCTGCGGTTGCAGCTGGGGCTGACCTGCCCACAGACACACAACTTTCCGCTTACCCCGCCACACACTCCTGCGTGCTGATCGCTCCGTAGTTATCCATCGCCTCATCGATGTGTGGCTGGACCTCGGCGTGCGTCAGCGCGTAACCAGTCTGGTCATTGTTCACACCGGCACCGAAGACCAAGCCCAGGATCTGGCCCTGCGGCGTAATCAGTGGGCCGCCCGAGTTACCGTGGCGCACATCTGCCTTCAGAACATAGGACTGACGCTCGTGCCTGGTCGACGAATAAATATCCGGGCCTCGAATAATGATGTTCTCCGTCACGCGCGCAGGTGTGGCCTTAAAGGGGCCGGACTCGGGAAAGCCCAGCACTACCGCGTCATCGCCCGGACGAGCTTCCTGATCCGCCCACTGCATGGGCTCCAGGGGTAGGTCGGTGGTTCGGAGCAGTGCGACGTCGTCAAGCGGATCGTAGTGCACGACGTTCGCGTCAGCCATGCCGACCACGGTTTCCAGCCGAACAGTGGTGGCGCCAGCGACCACGTGCGCGTTTGTCAGAATCAAATCCGGCGCGATGACAAAGCCAGTACCCTGCAGCAAACGTTCGCACTGCGGGGCTTCGCCCAAGACGCGGACGATGGACGGTCGAATACTGTCGACGACACCTTGCGAAATCACATTGGGGTCGACGGGTTCATCGGGGACGTTCTGCTTGTAGCCGAATGGCGGAGCGATGGCGGGCATTCCATCATCGCGAAGCTGACGGAGGATGCCACTGAAGCCGTCGCTCCATTCGTCGGGCGCGACCTGGTCAATGAGGTTCATGCCCTTGGACTCACGCACCCAGTCGGCGAACTGCCCGGGCACGGCGGTGGCCAGCGGCACGGCAATCATCCATGTCACTACCAGCGCAGTCACGGACTGCACGATGGCACCGAGGCTAGAATCCAGGCCGACTGCCAGCGGCGAGCGAATGGTATTCCGCAGCGACTGCCCTGCCACTGTTCCCACCGCATGACCAATCAACGCCAACAGAATCACCGTGCCGAGGCCCAGAAGAACCTTTCCCGACTGGTTCTCGACCTGCGCCATAGCTAGCGGCGCCAAGGGCACACCAATGACCAAGCCCAGGACAACGCCCAAAATGGCCATAATCGACGAGACGGCGCCCTGCTGCCAGCCGACGATAAGCGCGAAAATGAAGACCGCCAGCAGCGCAACGTCAAACACAGCGATTGCAGGCATCATCGTCGGCCTCCCTTCAGTACGGACAGTTTTTCACCATTAGCGGAACGCGCGAGCACCGGCAAAAGTTTCTGCACGTTGGTGTCGTCCCACGGTTCCGACCAGCCGGCCACGTCTAGCAAGTAGGACAGCACGCCGCCGGTAAAGCCCCAAACGACGAAGTCACCAACCTTAAATGCCGGTCCTGTCCAGCCGTGATAGCCCAGCATCATGCGGTTGTCCGGATTCGTCAGGTGGCTAATTGGCACATTGAGCACCGATTCCGTCTCTGCAGGGTCGACCACACGCAGCGGATGCGGTGCATGCCAATACGCCAACACCGGATTCACCGCGAAGCCAGTCCGCGAAATGTCAATCGAGTCCAGCACCCGCACCGGTGTCACCGTCTCTCGGTTCAGGCCGGTTTCTTCCTCGGCTTCACGCAGCGCGGTATCGATTTCATCCACGTCCTCGGGATCGACACGACCGCCCGGAAAAGCCATCTGGCCTGCATGCTTACGCAGGGTTGTCGCCCTGTGTGTAAGCACCACGCTGGCATCCTCCGGCCGTTGGTGCGCCTCCGCATCACCGCTGATCAGCACCAACACCGCCGACCGCGCCGGATTCCGCAACGGTTCCTCCTGCGTCGAAGAGTCTCGCCGCAACTTCGCAAACGCACGCTTCACGCTTGACGACGAAGCGGAGCGGCCGGCCACCTGCTGCTCCGAGTGGCCTGTTGTGGCGTGGCTGGTGCCGGCGTGGCCCGGCGCGTCGTGATTAGCGCTGACCAGGTGCGGCGGCAAACTATTGGTCAACCACTTCGGCAGATACAGCCCCGAGCTTGCGTCACGATTCCACGACTGTCCCTGAGTCACTTCAATGCACCTCGCACGAGATCAGTAATCTGCTGCGCATCGGTGAATTCACCAGGATGAATAGTCGCCACCGTGCCATCTTCCTTAAACACCACGGTGATGGGCACAACTCGCGGTAGATTCAACGCTGGTCCGACCACGTCGACCGTGTCCGAGTAGGTCGGTAGATTCACTCCGATTTCCTGCAGGAAGGCCTGGCCACGCCCCGCCTCGCGAGCCGCATGCACCGTCGCCACCTGCACATCTGGGTTGTCCTTGGCCCATTGCTCAATAAGCGGTAGCTCTTGGCGACACGGCGCACAGTTCCACGCCCAGACATTAAGCACTGTCGGCTTGCCCTCGACGACCTGCCCCATGTCCACCAGCTCCGCTTGCCCAACCTCGTTGTCCTGGCCTGCCGAGTCTCCCGACTCCGCCAACAGCGGCAAGCGCACACCGGTCAGCGAGCCACTACCCGCTACCGCCGCGATTTCATCCTTCGACATCGCTGGCGCTGCCGGTGCACCATCCACTTCACCATCACTGCCAGCGCCCTCACCATTGCCAGCGCCATCCGCCCCGACACTCACACCCGATCCGGTCCCACCACCATCGGCCTCGTCATTGCCACCAGTGGTATTCACAATCGCGAAAATCACCAGACCCACAATGCTTATTCCCGCGATGAGCAGCGTAATCAGCGATGCCGAACGGTTAACGTCCGCCTGCCGATCCTCATAGTGGCCACCATTGTGACTATGACCGCCCTGCTCATTCACGAAAAGTGCTCCTCGACTAGTCCTGTGGCGCTGTGGTGTTGCGCGCGCTATCCCCGTCGTCAAGCGCGGAAAGTTCCTCCCCACTGTAGCCGTCATTAAGACCGGCCAGGTAGAGAAGCCATTCCCTATCGTCTGACTTAATCAACTTCTCCGCAGTCTCCGGCTCCGCCGGACCCGCGACGCCATACGACGGGCAATCCGCCGCCAAGAAGCACGCCCCGCACGCCGCCCGGCGCGAATGGCACACCCGGCGACCGTGGAAAATCAGGCGATGCGAAAACCACGTCCACTCCGCGCGCGGTAGCACCTCCATCATCTCGTGCTCCACGCGCACCGGATCTTCCTGCTCTGTGAGACCCATGCGCCGCACCAGACGCCCAAAATGCGTATCGACCGTCAAACCCGGCACCCCAAAAGCATTCCCCAGCACCACATTTGCCGTCTTTCGCCCCACGCCCGGCAGCTTCACCAGCTCCTCCAACGTGCCCGGAACCTCGCCGCCGTGCTGCTCCATCACCCCCTGCGCAAAGCCGATAATGTTCGCAGCCTTATTCCTATAGAAACCCGTCGGCCGAACGAGCTCCTCGACCTCCTCCTGATTCGCAACCGCCAAATCGGCAGGGCTGGGGTACCTAGCGAACAGCGCCGGCGTGGTCATATTCACCCGCACGTCCGTACACTGCGCCGACAGAATCGTCGCCACCGCGAGCTCATACGGATTACGAAAGTCCAGCTCACAGTGCGCATTCGGGTACGCCACCGCCAGCGTGCGGTTAATCCGCCGCGCGCGCCGCACCATACCCAGGTGCGTCTCCTTCCCCCGCGCCGCCGGATGCGCCCCCACCGCCCGACGCTTCTTCGACGTCAGAGATCCCTGCGGGTGCGTGGGCTGGGGTTTGTTTATCTGGTGCGTGCTTAACGACGATGCCTTGCCAGTCGTATCCATGGTCGTAGTGTATCGGCTACCCCGGATTGCAATTCGCGTGCGCACCTTTCGCGGGCCGAATCTTTAGATTCGTCCGGGATGCGGATGGAACCGGTAGCAGCTCGGGCATATTCGGTCAAAAACCAAAGAAGTCATGCCCCACCACATCTTGGAACACCGTTAGCGAATTATTAGTTATAAATACACAGTTCAGCGGCTTTTCACCAGAATTCCCCACAGGCGCAGTGGCTCTTTTGCTACAGTGGTGTTTATCACATCTTGGTGACGGCGTAGTTTTGGGATGCATCTGTAGTGGCGATTTGTCGTGAAATTCGCCCAGGGATGAACCTGCCTTGAAAGCTGGCAGCGGCGTTACCGGGAAAGACCGAAAGTAGTGGGACTAGTGGGACGGGGCAGTTTCTCTTCCTGTTTGGCCACTGCAATCTGTAGTCGAGTGCTAATTTGGCGGCTGCTGGCCTGTATTTACGGTGGTTAGTGGCCAAAGACAGGAGAATTTTACCGTGGATGACGTCAAGGAGATTCTCTCCCGGGCCGGTGTATTTCAGGGAGTCGACCAGGAGGCTGTGCAGGCCTTGCTCGGCGAGCTCGAGACGGTTCGCTTCCCGCGTGGAACCACCATCTTCAATGAGGGTGAGCCGGGCGATCGGCTCTACATCATTATTGATGGCAAGGTGAAGCTGGCTCGTCGCTCAGCCGACGGTCGTGAAAACCTGTTGACCATCATGGGCCCGTCCGACATGTTCGGCGAGCTCTCCATCTTCGACCCGGGCCCGCGCACCTCTTCGGCGGTCTGCGTCACCGAAGTTTCCGCCGCGTCCATGAGTGCCGATCAGCTGCAGGAATGGGTTGGTTCACACCCTGATGTTCCAGCTCAGCTGCTGCGCATGCTGGCCCGCCGTCTGCGCCGCACCAACAATTCACTGGCTGACCTCATTTTCACCGACGTCCCAGGTCGCGTTGCTAAGTCCCTGCTTCAGCTGGCCAATCGCTTCGGTGTTCAGGAAGGTTCTGCTCTCCGCGTGAACCACGACCTGACTCAGGAGGAAATCGCACAGCTCGTCGGTGCCTCCCGAGAGACCGTTAACAAGGCTCTGGCAGAGTTCGCCCACCGCGGCTGGATTCGCCTTGAGGGCAAGTCCGTGCTCATCTCCGATACGGAGCGTTTGGCCCGCCGCGCACGTTAGCTTGTTGCGCACGTTAGCTTGTGGCGCACGTTAGCTTGTGGCGCTTGCGGCGCTGCCCAAACGACTCACATCCCGCAGCCTCTGCTTTTGGATCCTCGGTTCCCGTAGGAGCACATGAAACGCATGAGGCTCGCGGGATTTTTGTTGTCTTCCCCGCTGGCCTGGCATGCTGGCCTGGTATGCCGGCCGAGTTTGGCGCACTTATCGACGCTTTTCCACCACTTATCGATGCTTTCCCGGCACCTATCGATGCACCATTCACCGATTTCTCCTTGCATCAATCACTTATCGATGCGCTGTTCACTTATGCGCGCGCTATAGCTCATCGACAAGTGGATACCTCATCGATAAGTGATTGAGCTGGCCCCGACGAGGCCAACCCACCCCCAACCCCACCCCAACCAGCACTAGCCGAAAACAAAAAGCGCGCAACCCGCAAAACTGCAGGTCGCACGCTCTTTTTCATGCGGCGACTCAAGCTCAGCTTCAGCCAAGCCTCAATTAAGCCCAGCCCAGACCAGCCCAGCAACCGGCCGAAGCCAAAGCCGAAGCCCAGCAACTACTCCCCGTGATCGCGCAGGTAGCGCAGGGTCACACGAGTCGACTGCTCAGCAGCATGACGCAGCACCGGATCGACATCGGTGTAAATCTCATCCACAATCTGGTCGACTGTAGCTTCGTCGCCCAGCTTGGCAACGGCATCCTTCACCTGCTGCAGGCGCAGCTTACGACGCTCAATGTACTTCTGCGTCATTACAGTGATGTCCGGCAGGTCAGCACCATGCCCAGGCAGCAGACGAACACCCTTGCCGCGCGAATCCAGCATTTTCAGGGTTTCCATGTACTTACCCAGGTCGCCGTCGGTCTCCGAGATCATAGTGGTGTGGCGGCCAGCGATCGTGTCACCGGTAACGATGCCTTCAACATCGTCCTCGCCATCACCAGTGTGAATGAAGAAGCAGACGGAATCAGCGGTATGACCAGGGGTTGCCACGACCTCAATCTGCGGAGTCACTCCGTCGAGGACGATACGTTCGCCGTCGACAAGCGGATCCTGACCTCCCGCGCAGTACTGAGACTCCAGCTCACGAATCGGCGCGCCGGTGAGCTGGCGGAAACGTGCGGCGCCATCAGCATGGTCGCCATGACGGTGCGTCAGCAGAATCAACGCAACGTCGCCGGCATAACGCTGGAGGACGTTCAGGTGTCCCTCGTCCTCCGGACCCGGATCGATGACAATGCTGCGGCTATCCCCCTCAGCCTTAATAACGTAGGAGTTCGTACCCTCCAGCGAAGAGTAGCTGGGGTTCGGGCACAGAACGACGCCCACAGACTGAGAAATCTGACGCAGTTGGCTATACGCAGGATGCTCCATGTCCTCTATCCTACGTGGTTGCGCAATCCGGGGAGCGCGCCACGTCGTCCAATTCGGCTCATTTGGGTGTAAGCACGCTTTACGACGACCCGGAGAACGCAGCATCCCCGCTGGTCACGGCAGCAAATACAGCAGCTACTGGGCTACTTCAACGATGATCTCGACTTCCACGGGAGCGTCCAGCGGAAGCTGATTCACACCCACTGCTGAACGAGCGTGCTGGCCGCGTTCACCGAAGACCTCGCCGAAGAGTTCCGAGGCTCCATTGATAACGCCCGGCTGACCAGTGAATCCGGCGGCGGAGTTGACGAAGCCGACGACCTTCACGATGCGGGTGACATTGTCGAGACCGACCTCGGCATCGACTGCGGCCAAAGCGTTGAGAGCGCAGGTGCGGGCGGCCTCCTTGGCCTCCTCAGCAGTGACTTCTGCGCCGACGTGGCCGACGTGGGTGAGCTCGCCGTTAACGAATGGGAGCTGACCGGAGGTGAAAACGAGGTTGCCCGTGCGCGTTGCGGGTACGTAGGCCGCCACTGGCGCGGCAACTGCAGGCAGGGTAAGCCCCAGGGCTTCGAGGGCCTGGGAAGGAGTGCGAGATTCAGAGTTGCTCATTTAAGTTAAGCCTTTCCACGGCGGCTGGGGGCCGGGCGAATAAAGCCGGACAAAGCAAGATGGCAGCCAACAGTGAGTCAGCTGCCAATCGAAAGCACAACCGCCGTTGTTAGTTAGGTGCTAGACACCGAGGTAATTAGTCAGTCTTCGGGCGCTTGAAGTAACCGACGTGGTTTTCGCCGGTCGGGCCCGGGAGAACAGTGACAAGTTCCCAGCCGTCCTCACCAAAGTTGTCCAGGATGGCCTTGGTGTTGTGAATGAGCAGCGGTGCGGTGAAGTATTCCCATTTAGTAGTCATGGAAGCTACTTTATCTGTCCCCCAGCCTCGCGCGCTGGGGGTTTAGTTTTACTTCGGTCTAAGTTCGGTTTTTACTTAGCCAGCTTTGCCTTGCGCTGAGCTGCGTACTGCTCAGCGTAGAAGTCGGCCCACGAAGTAATTTCCGGGTGCTCGCGCAGCATTGCGCGGCGCTGACGCTCGGTCAGGCCACCCCAGACGCCGAACTCGACGCGGTTATCCAGAGCGTCGGCACGGCACTGCAGAACCACTGGGCAGTGGCGGCAGATAACTGCGGCTTCGCGCTGTGCGGCGCCGCGAACGAACAACTTATCCGGGTCAATATCGCGGCACTTAGCGCGCGGGACCCACTCCTGACGATCGCGGAAGCTCTCTACACCGAGCTCGTAGTCTGGCGTAGTAGCAGTGCGGTTGCGATCGGGAATCGTGGCGGTCATTGTAGCCTCCTCGTGCCTGCGATTTTCGTTATTTCGAAATAGTTTCAACTAAATAGTGCTGAAATTTTGTTGTAAGTCTATTCACACCACCCAAATAATGTCGATTGGGTCACACTGGGAGGGTGGACGTGGCGCAGCTCTAAATACAACAATGCAGGTGGGGCAACTTTTTCCAACAAAAGCACGGGGGTGATTTGCGTCACTATGAAAATCTTTTTCCGGAAACCACCACACGACGAGTTGCCCGGTATTGTAAGGGCGCTCGTAGCGATCCTCCTCCGCTCGCAGGCGTTTTTCTGGGCTCGCCGGGCATGTCGCTAGGCGGATTTTCGAAAACTCACTTCGGCTCAATCCGCCCTACCTTGTAGTGTGATTGCTGTGAATAAAGGTTCGACGCTGTTCAAGCTCTCCGTTGCCACTGTGTTGGCAGCGTTGATTGTGGCCAGCGCCCTCTTTCCTCTTGTGGGCGGCTCGGCCTACCTCGTCGCGCGCACGGCTGATGAATTCGCGTCGGCGTCGCGGTCGGTGATTTCTAAGGACGCACCAGGGGTCACCACTATTACGGATCGGAATGATCAGCCAATTGCGTGGCTCTATGATCAGCGGCGGTTTAATGTGCCGTCGGAACGCATCTCGCCCGCTATGAAGGACGCGCTGGTCAGCGTGGAAGATAGGCGCTTTTATGAGCACTCTGGTGTGGACTGGAAGGGCACTGCTCGTGCGGCGGTAAAGAACTTCATGTCTCAGTCGGTGCAGGAAGGTGCCTCCACAATCGAGCAGCAGTTGATTAAGAACCACACGCTGCTGGTGGACGCAGAGTCGGAGTCGGAGCGCCGCGCTGCTACTGCCACGGATTATGGTCGCAAGATCCGCGAGATTCGCATCGCGTTGGACCTGGAAGATGAGCTGACGAAAGACGAGATTCTGACTAAGTACCTGAACTTGGTCCCCTTCGGCAACGGCGCTTTCGGCGTGGAAGCTGCAGCTCAGACATACTTCGGCATTCCCGCGTCCGATCTGAATGTCCCGCAGGCCGCTCTGCTCGCGGGCATGGTTCAGCAGTCCTCCGGGCTCGATCCGTATACAAATCCGGAAGGTGCGCATGCACGGCGTAACGACGTGCTTGCGGCCATGGAATCCACGGGGGCAATTGGCCCGCAGGAGGCTCAGGACGCCAAGGCAGCTGATCTCGGCATCCTCCCGGAGCCCCAGCGCCTGCCGCAGGGTTGCATCGCGGCGGGCGATCGCGGTTTCTTCTGTGATTATGTGGTCTCCTACTTGGAGAACCACGGTATTGAGACCGAGAAGCTCAAGCGCGGTGGCTTCCATGTGAAGACCACACTGGACCCGCGTGTGCAGGACAGCGTGCAGGAGTCTCTGCGTCAGCAGGCGTCACCGACTGCGGATGGCGCAGCCGAGGTTATGAGTTTGCTTGAGCCTGGGGATGACTCCAGGAAGTTGCTCGCGATGGCGTCGTCACGCGTATACGGCCTCGATGCGGAACAAATGCAGACCGTGCAGCCTCAGCCATTTACGCCGGTGGGCAATGGCGCGGGCTCGATTTTTAAGATTTTCGCGGCGACGTCGGCGGTGGAAAAGGGGCTGGGTATTGATACCAACTTCCCGGTGCCGCGTCGTTATGAGGCCTCCGGGCTGGGCACCGGTGGCGCAGAGGGCTGCCCGCCGGGCCTGTACTGCGTGGAGAACGTAGGTAGTTTCCCGCCGTCGATGTCGCTGCGTGAGACGCTCGCACGGTCGCCGAATACTCCTTTTATTCAGATTTCGGAGCTGGTCGGCGTCGATGGCGTGATGGACATGGCGGTACGCCTGGGCATGCGCTCATACACGGAGCCGGGCAGTTTTGATGGTGAGTCCTCGGTGGCGGACTATGTCTCGGAGCATAAGCTCGGCTCATTCGTGCTGGGTCCGACGGCGGTGAATAACCTTGAGCTGTCCAATGTCGCTGCCACCCTGGCCAGCAATGGCCGCTGGTGCGAACCCTCTCCGATTGAGTCGATCACGGATTCCAAGGGCAATGCGGTCAAGCTGAATGTGCCACCGTGCGAGCAGGCAGTGGAGCCGGGTGTCGCGCACGCGATCGCTAATGCGCTCAGCAATGACGCCACCGATGGCACCGCGAAGGATGCCGCGAAAGAGCTGAATTGGGAAGGCCCAGTCGCGGCTAAGACCGGTACCACCGAGTCGAACCAGTCCGCGGCATTCCTGGGCTTCACCGGCGGTCTGGCCGGATCGGTGTACGCCTACAACGACACCCCGACTGTCACGGAGCTGTGTACGTCGCCGCTACGCCAGTGCCCGAACGGCAACCTCTTTGGTGGTCGCGAGCCCGCGCGGACATGGTTCGGCGCAGTCGGCCCGGTTATCGAGGATTATGGCGGAAAGAACCTCCCACCACTGGATTCGGACTACGGCCTGGGCACCTCGATCACCCAAATGCCGAATGTGGTGGGCATGCAGAAGGCCGAGGCTCGGGAGACCCTTAAGAAGGCCGGCTACAAGGTAGAGGAACGCACAGTCTCCCTCACCGGCGAGTCGCGAGGAATCGTGGTCGGGCTGGATCAGCCGCCGCTGCTACTCAAGGGTGGCACCGTCACGATCCGCGTGGCCGATGGCACCCGCCGTCCGACCCCGCCACCGGCGCCGTCGCCGCGACCGGACTCGACGACGACCCGGCCGGATCCACTACCGCAGTTCCCTCGCCCGAACACTCCGCCAGCGCCGAGCTTGCGGGATCTGATTCCGCTGCTGCCGTTCTAGTTCGCCCTAGAAGGCAGCTCCAACGCTTATCGCCGAAAAAGGAAAACGGCGAAAGGTCGCGCTAGCCCTGCAGGGCAGCCTTAACGGCCTCGGAAAGCCGCTTGCCATCGACCTGGCCAGCGGCCTTTTCCTTAGCCACCTTCATAACCTGGCCCATGATCTTCATGCTCGGCGCATCATCGCCAGCAACCTCGGCCACGGATTCCGCAACGAGGTTCTTCACGGCGTCGTCGTCAAGCTGTTCCGGCTGGTAGCGGGCGAAAACCTCTGCTTCGGCGAGCTCGGCGTCGGCAAGCTCCTGGCGGCCGTTCTCGGCGTACATCTCAGCGGACTCGCGACGCTTCTTGACCTCCCGCTCAATCACACGCAGCACCTCGTCATCGGTGAGCTCATGCTTGGAGCCGGAAACCTCCTCGGTCTGGATGGCGGCCTTCAGCATGCGTAGCGCCGCGACGGTTTCCTTGTCGCGGGCCTTCATTGCGGCGGTCATATCGGAGACAATTGTGTTCTTCAGTTCACTCATACGCCCTAGACTACCGCTGTAGTTGATAGTGTCTCTGTCATGACATCGCGCGCTTTTTCCAACCGAATTCTGCGGTCTGCCGCAGCTCTCGCCACGCTTGGCTTGACGACGTTCATCTACGCGAACCAAATCGAATTGCGCGCATTTAAACTCCACCGTGTGCAAGTTCCCGTGCTGGCACCCGGCACGCTCGCCCGGGCGGGAAAGCGCGAGGGCGAGCCTTTTCGGATTCTGCATGTCTCCGACTTCCACATGCTCCCCGACCAGAAGTTGAAGCAGAAGTGGGTTGCCAGCCTCGATGCTCTGAACCCTGACCTGGTGATTAATACCGGCGACAACCTGGGCAGCGACAAGGCCGTTCCCAGTGTCCTCGCAGCGCTCGGTCCCCTGCTGAACCGTCCGGGTGCCTTCGTGTTTGGCACGAATGACTACTTCGCGCCGCGGCCTGTCAATCCGCTGAAGTACCTGACAGGCAAGAAGCGCAAGCCCTCACGCGTCGAACTGCCGTGGCGCGGCATGCGCGCTGCGTTTATTGAGCACGGCTGGCAGGATGCCACCCATGCCCGGCTGGAGTTTGTGGCGGGTGGCGTGAAGGTGGCGCTGTCCGGTGTGGATGACCCTCATCACGAGTTGGAGGACTATTCGCAGATTGCCGGTGCCCCGAATGCGGATGCCGACATCGCTATCGGCCTGTCGCACTCGCCAGAGCCCCACGTGTTGGATGCTTTTGCGGAAGACGGCTACGACCTGGTGCTTTCTGGTCACACACACGGTGGCCAGGTGTGCCTGCCCGGCGGGAAGGCCATTGTGACCAACTGCGGTATCGACCGCTCGCGGGCCTCGGGGTTGTCGCGCTGGACCGAGAAGACGTGGCTGCATGTCTCCAATGGCCTTGGCACTTCCCCTTACGCTCCGGTGCGCTTGTTCTGCCGCCCATCCGCGACCTTGATTGAGGTTGTGGAGCGGGATTCGTAGTTCGTAGTTCGTAGTTCGTAGGGGCGCGGCGGAGACCGCGGCTTGTCCCCACAGCCCGTTAAGCAGGCGTTTTGCATTCTGACTCAGCGTCGGGCTAAAGTAAGTCCTCGCAAGCACAGCACTGAGACGTATGTTCCCAGTTCGTGTCTGTGGCCTCGGGGTATGGCGCAGCTTGGTAGCGCGCTTCGTTCGGGACGAAGAGGCCGTGGGTTCAAATCCCGCTACCCCGACCAAGTAGAAACCCTCTCTCACCTGGAATTATCCAAGTGAGGGAGGGTTTCGTCGTTGGCTGCTGAACCCTACTTTTTGCCGCGGTTCAGGGTTGATAGCCAAAGAGTGTGTCTGACTCTCAAGATAGCGACTAGTCAGGCCCCAACCGCGGCAGCACCACAGCCCGGGGTTACGTGGCAAAACTGTCAACCCAAAAACTCAGGGGCTGCAAATGTGAAACTGTCTGAGTTTATGACACTTTCAAGCGGTAGGGTCAGGCGGTGAATGCATCACCACTT
>NZ_KV809105.1:0-8724 GCF_001812455.1 Corynebacterium sp. HMSC076C10 | reverse complement strand
TGGCATGCGGACACACTTTTCTTTACTTAACCCCCCAATGTTGAGGGGTATGTAGTAAAAATTGCGGGCTGCAAATGTGAAACTGTATGAGTTTATGACACTTTCAAGTCATTTTTCGTGCCATTTTTGTCATAAACACAGTCACTAACTCGCATCGACCCAACGCCACCTGACATAAACGTAGTCACTAACTTGCATTGGTCAGGCCGCGCAGTAGTCATGCCGCGCAGTAGCCATAAGGCAAAGGCGACATGGCTTTCTGCAGTTATCCACAGTCTGAAAATTATCCACAGACAGCGAGGTTTTGGCCCCTTGTGGGCATCATTGAATCCGCCCTGTAGTGCACGCTATGGCCATGGCAATCAAGAAACTGTCCATGGCTCATCGAACTGAGGCTCCAACAAATCCAGTAGTCAACGCCGTCGATGATGAGGCGCTGCGTGAAGAGGTTGCGCTCATAGTCGCTGCTACCGGTCGTGACTGTGTGCAGGAGACCGTGCCACCTGTGGCTGCAGCGCCAGTGGCCGCACAAACATTTGCTTCGCCGCCAGCATCAGCCACAGCGTTAGCCCCATCGTCAGTATCGACAGGAGCGGGAGTTTCATCGGCCCTGTGGCGTCGGGCACCAGCGGTGTTCGTCGATGCACCGGCAGCCCGAAGATTAGCCGGACGGCCTCATAGTGAGGGAGCAATCTTCCTGGTCCGCAGTGATACTGAGGAGGAAGATGCGCAGGTAGCAAAGGTTTTAGCTCCTGTTTACAGTGCTAGTTTGCCCGCGGATAACGTCGATATTGTCGAGCTGCTCGGCCGTGGCGACGTACGCCCGGATGCTCCGAATCCCACCGATCACCAAAACGGCTCGAGCCTCCTGAACCACCATCAGAACCCAGCGTTACCTGCAAGCACCGACGTGATTACAGCGCCAGGTACAGAACCCGTACCGAACGTGCCGGCAACTACAACCGATGCCACGGCAACGTGCCTGATGTTGGTTCCTACGGTCGGCGGTGCCGGTGCTTCCATCGCGGCGGCAGCAAGTGCATTGGTTCTTTCCCGTGAAAGGCCCATCTGTTTGGTGGACGCGGACGTGCTCGCGGGAGGCATTGATCTGGTGCTCGGGATGGAAACGGAACCGGGATTGAGGTGGCAGGACTTCTCGGCTGCTGATGGTCGTCTCGACGGAGCGGCACTCTACGAAGCACTGCCATCCTGCCCGCGATCACCCGCTCTGAAAGTGTTGACGTGGACTCGCAGTCGCACGCCCGAGACGACTTACAACCACGCCTTTGCGAACAACAAATTCGACAGCGCCGACAGAACCGACAGAATCGACAGGCCCGACGATGTCCGGCACATTGCCAGCACCATTAGTTGCCTTATTCATGCCGGAATTACGGTCATCGTGGACTGCCCGAAGCAGGTGGAGTACGTCACCACTCTCGGCGCGCTTGCCGATGACACCGTCATAGTCCTGCCCACCTCCGTTCGAGCTATCGCAGCCGCTGGCCCCTTGGCGAGCATCTGTGCACAAGCGGGGTTCACCCCAAATCTTGCAGTGAGGTACCAGCAGTACCGCGATATCAGTGTCGAAGAGGTGGAATACGCTCTCGACCTGCCCATTGTTGGTGAGATTGAGTACTGCAAGAAGGTAGCTCACGAGATAGATGTGGGCGGGCTCGCTGGGGCCGTCGGCAAGCTGACGCGGGGATTGGAAGCGATGTTTGCCCTTGTCGGAGGTGGTGGCGATGGATGACGTCAGGCTGTTGGCGGCAGTGCGGACGGCGCTTGCGGAGCGGCCTGGGGTGGCATCGCATAGCGAGGTCGCCGACATCATTCGCGCAGAGACCTCGGGGGTTGTCTCCGATGTGAAGGTGCTGGAGATTCTGCGCACGATTCGCGAGGAAACGGTGGGCGCGGGTGTGTTGGATGCGCTGTTGCGACGCCCGGGTGTCAGCGATGTGCTGGTCACCGCGCCGGGCGAGGTCTGGGTCGACGCCGGCAACGGACTGGAGCGGGCCGAGATTTCCTTCGCGGACGAGGGCGAGGTGCGCGCGTATGCGGTGCGGCTCGCGTCGCGGTGTGGACGAAGGCTTGACGACGCGCAACCCTGGGCCGACGGCCATATTCCTGGTGGTGTCGGCGGCTGTGGTGTGCGAGTTCATGCGGTGCTTTCCCCACCGTCGGCGACCGGCACTCAGATTAGCCTGCGGGTGCTGCGTCCGGCTCGTCGCGGACTTGCGGAGCTATGCGATGTCGGGCTATTTCCACCGGAGATTCTGCCGGTGCTCCGGGGAATCGTGGCGGGACAGCTTTCGTTTATTGTCGCCGGTGGCACGGGTGCGGGAAAGACCACGCTATTGGCGGCGATGCTTTCA
Organism: Corynebacterium sp. HMSC076C10; assembly: GCF_001812455.1. Classification (NCBI taxonomy): domain Bacteria; kingdom Bacillati; phylum Actinomycetota; class Actinomycetes; order Mycobacteriales; family Corynebacteriaceae; genus Corynebacterium; species Corynebacterium sp. HMSC076C10. The sequence continues at coordinate 6,349 of NZ_KV809105.1, read as the reverse complement.
GAAGTTAATCCTGACCAGCGCATTGTGTGTATCGAGGACACTCCGGAGTTGCAACCTCAGCACCCGCATGTGGTGAAGCTGGTGACCAGGGCCGCCAACCTGGAGGGTGCCGGTGCGATTGGGCAGCAGGAGTTGCTGAAGCAGGCGCTGCGCATGCGTCCCGACCGCATTGTCGTCGGTGAGATTCGAGGCGCCGAAGTGGTGGATCTGCTGGCAGCGTTGAATACGGGGCATCGCGGTGGGGCGGGGACAATTCACGCCAACCGGATTGGGGATGTCGTCGCGCGCTTTGAGGCCTTGGGGTTGATCGGTGGCCTTGGTCGCGCCGGGCTACATGCGCAGTTGGTCTCGGCGGTGCAGGTGGTGTTGGTGGTCGAACGCGCTGATGTTCGCCGGCTGGCACAGATCGGGCTGCTGCGCGGTAACCCACCGGAGGTGGTGGAGGTCTGGACTGCTCGGGATGGGCCTGGGCCGGGTTGGGAAGCGTTGCAGAAGTTGCTGGTCGGCGGGGAATAACCGGTGGAATACCCGATGGAATGACTAGAGGAAAAGTCAGGGGATTAGACGGGGAGATTAACAGCTATGGGGGAAGGGTTTAGCGTGGCGATGCTCATTGGGGGAGCGGCTGCGGCGGTCGCTATCTGGCCGGACAGCTCGGCGGCGGTGCGCTCGCGAGCACTGGCAGGCCGTGGCCGCGAGGTGTCCGGCGGGCTGAAGTGGTTGCAGCGCATGGTTGGACTTGGTGCTGGTTCCACGGGGTCGAGTGCAGTAAGCACTGGCAGTGCGAATAGAACTGCAGGACTATCAATCATCATCGTTGCAGGCCCAGCACTCGTGTTGTTGTGGCTCGCCGGGATTCCAGGTGTTGTAGCCGGGCTGTTGCTGGGTCGCACCGCAGGGGCAGTAGTGCGCGCTGTGGGGGAGAGGCGCTGTGAACGTCGGGAAGCGGACAGCGCTGCGGTAGTGCTGGAGACCTTGACCGCGCAGTTGCGCGCAGGAGCGGCGGCTTCACGAGCGCTCAACGCGGCAGCAGCGGAATTGCGTAGGTCAGGGGATGAGACTGTGTTGGCTGATCATCTCGCGCACGCGGCGCATCGCGCGAACTTCGCCGACCCGTGGGAGGGCGAAGAATCTTCGGAGCAACTGCGCCGGATTGGGCGTATGTGGACGGTGGCGCAGCAACACGGTCTGAGTTTGGCTGGGTTGCTGGACTGCGCGCGGGGTGATTTGCAGGCTCGTCAGGCGCATCGATCACAGACGTCTGCCGCGCTGGCGGGGCCACGCATGACGATCGCCATCTTGGCTTCACTGCCGGTGTTCGGTTTGGTCATGGGGCAAGCGTTCGGGGCTTCCCCATTCGAGTTCCTCAGTCGCGGCATCGGAGGAATTGTGCTGGTCATCGGTGTCGGGCTGGTGTGCGCGGGCATCGAATGGGCGGTCGTCATCATCGATCGTGCGGAGGCCGGACAATGATTGCCGCCGCACTTCTCATCGCCGTCTACCTCTGCTTGCCGACGTTCAATCCCGTCCGCAGCCGACTGCCCGAATTGGTAGCCGAGTCGGATGCTCGCGCGCGAGGAAGCGTACGCCGACAGGTGACCAATCGGGTGGCGCAGATTGCCGCACAGGTGCGGGAACGTGTGCGAACTGTCATTGGCGGTGAGCGCATCAGCCCGGCTGTGCTGCTCGATGCCGCAGCGGCCCTCGACATCATTGGTGCTTGTTTGAGCTCCGGTATGCCGTTGTCGCAGGCCATGGCAGCAGCTGCCGATGGTGCAAACCCTGAGCTGGCCGAGCCACTTCGACAGTGTTCCGCCAGGTTGTCCGTGGGCGCGCACTCCGCTTGGGACAGCCTTGCTGCCACACCCGCGCTCGTGCCCCTGGCGACGGCTGGGCGCCGAGCAAGCGAATCCGGCACCGTTCTGGCGCAGGCGTTGGAGGACACCGCTGCCACGTACCGCAGTCAAGCGCACGATGCGGCGCAAGCCGTCGCCGAAAAGGCTGGTGTCCTCATTGCCGGGCCTCTGGCGTTGTGCTTTCTACCCGCGTTTGTGGTGCTGGGTTTGGTGCCCACCATCGCTGGGCTTGCCGACGAAATGTTTGCAGGACTGATGCCGTCATGAAGCGTGGACACTTCTGCGCCAAGCCCCGCGCGCTGGCACGCGCCGGATGCAGTGCTGGTTGCGCTCTCAGCTGTGACTTCGGTTGTGCGCGTGGTCCGCCTGCCGCGCCGCAATCCAACACGCATCAACCCGCATCAACGCGCGTCAATGCACATCACACCTCACAACTGACCTGTCACTCGACATCCACACAGGGGGAAACACTCATGACCACTCAAAACTCCAACCATCCGACCAACCTTCCAACCAACTCTTCAACCGATCCGCTGACCGCTGCGCAGTCCCAGCTGCGCTCGTATTTGCACAAGCGTCTGCACGCTCTGGCAACTGAGGAAAACGGCATGTCAACCGTGGAATATGCTCTCGGAACTATTGCGGCCGCCGCTTTCGGAGCCCTGCTCTACACCGTCGTGACCGGCGGCGATATCACCCAGGCGCTCACCGACATCATCGAAAGGGCGCTCAACACCGATGTCTAGCCGCATCCGCTCTACGCTTCATCGCCTGTGCGTCGACGACGAAGGCCAAACCACGGTAGAAACCGCTTTCGGTCTCGCGGCGCTGGTCACGGTCATGGTCACGGCTCTGTCCGGGCTGGTCACCATCGCAATGTACCTAGGGCTTACCGACGCAGCCGGAGCCATCGCACGGGCTGAGGCGCGGGGCGATGCGGAGACAGTAGCCGAGCTTCGCGCAGACGCGGATGGGCAGGTCGCGATATCGGAAACCTCCGGAACCGTGCGCGTGACCATTCGGCGTTCAGCGGGGCCATTTTCGCTGGAAGCACGCGCGGTCGCACTGAGGGAAAGAGCGGCATCGTCATGAGAAACGTGACAGCCCGCCTTCTCCGCGAAGAAGAAGGTTCCACCACAGTCGCAGCCGCACTGTTCATCGCCGCTTTCGTCGTTCTGACTTTGGTCGGAGTTACAGCCGGGGTGAGGGTGGTGCAGGCGCGGCAGGCAGCGGTAGCAGCGGACCTGGCCGCGGTGGCCGGCGCCGTGGCAGCGCAAGAGAGCGACGACGCCTGCAAAGCTGCGGGGTCAATCGCAAAAGCTAACCACGCACGCCTTGTGACCTGTGAGATTGATGGGGAGGACGTGCAGGTCAGCGTCCAACGAAAGGAGAGAAAAGCCACGTCCAGAGCAGGGCCGGTAGCGGTGGAGGATGCTGCTACTGGCCGTCGTTAAGCGCGCGCGACACCCCACTGAGCACCTTGATTGCGCCGGCCTTGTCCAATGGATCGTTGCCATTGCCGCACTTGGGCGACTGGATGCACGATGGGCAGCCGGATTCGCACTCGCAGGCGGCGACGGCATCGCGGGTCGCGCGAATCCACCGAGCGAAGGCCTCGTAGCCACGGTCGGCAAACCCCGCACCACCAGGGTGCCCGTCGTACACAAAAACGGTGGGCTGCTGGGTATCGGCGTGCATGACCGTGGAAACACCGCCGATGTCCCAGCGGTCGCAGGTGGCAATCAGTGGCAGCATGCCGATAGCCGCGTGCTCGGCTGCGTGGAGAGCCCCCGGCGCGATGTCGGAGCCCACGCCCCACGAGCGCAGGGTGGACTCGGGCATTGTGTAGGCCACGGCGCGCGTGACCAAACGCTGCGGAGGGTAGTCAAGTTCAACACTGTCGAGAATCTCGCCGGTATCCAGGCGGCGAAGATAGGAGGTGACCTGGTGAAAGACCTCGACCTGGCAGGAGGCGACCTGTAAGCCCTGGTAGTGGCGCATATCGTCAACATCGAGGATGCGGATGGTGGTGTCCATGCGCGAGCTGGTGGAATAGCGTGGCTGCTCGGGGTGGACTAGGGCGACGAGGCTGTCGAAGTCCAGCTGGTCGACAAGGTAGGACTCGCCGCGGTGCAAGTAGACGGCACCGTCGTGGACCTGCTGCATCGCACGGCCAAGATCGATGGTGCCAAGCAGTCGGCCATCGGTCTGGTCGACGATAGCCACTTCCTGACCATCGCCGCCACGGACGTTCACGGCATCGTGGGCAGTGGCAATGCGCGGTCCCTCATCGCGGTCGGTCGGGTAGTAGACGGGTTCTTGTCCTTCCCAGGTGCGCTTGCGCAACCAGCCTGCGGCCACCATGTCTTCGGCTACGGGCATGGTTCCCCACGCTTGAAGCTGGCTGGTGGTGACGGGTTTCTCCACAGCCGCGCAGTAGAGGTGTGACCACACCACATGTGGGTTGCGGGGATCGAAGACGGTCTTTTCCACCGGCCTGCCCAGCAGTGCGGACGGGTTGTGGACCAAGTACGTGTCCATGGGGTCATCGCGAGCCACCAACACCACCAGTGCGCCCTGACCACGACGGCCCGCGCGACCGGCCTGCTGCCAGAATGAAGCGACCGTGCCCGGGAAACCGGCCTGCACCACCGCGTCGAGGCCACCGACGTCAATGCCCAGCTCCAATGCGTTGGTGGTGGCCACACCTAGTAGGGTGCCGTCATCGAGCATGCGCTCGATGTCGCGGCGCTCTTCGGCCAGGTAGCCGGCGCGGTAAGACTCGATGCGCTCGGCGATATCGCTGCGGTGGCGCTTCTCCAGGCGCTCGCGCACGCCGAGCGCTACCTTCTCAGCACTGCTTCGCGAACGGGTGAAGGTCAGGGTGCGGGCGCCCTCGACAAGCAGGTCGGCCATGATATCCGCGGCCTCGGTCGGGGCGGGGCGGCGCACGGGGGCGCCGTTCTCGCCTTGGAGGTCGGGGAGCAGGCCGGGTTCCCACAGGGCGATAGTTCGCTCGCCGACCGGGGCGCCGTCTTCGGTGACGGCCTCGACAGGCTCGCCGATGAGGCGACGAGCCTGGTCAGCGGGGTCGTTGGTCGTCGCAGAGGCAACAATCACGGTCGGCGAGGCACCGTACTCACGGGATAGCCGCAGGAGGCGACGCAGAATTTGGGAGACGTTGGCGCCGAACACGCCTCGATAGGCATGGCATTCGTCGACGACGATATAGCGCAGGTTGCGTAGCATCCGCGTCCACCGAACATGGTTGCCGAGGACCGAAACATGCAGCATATCGGGGTTGGTAAACACCCAACGGGCGTGGTCGCGGATGGCGCGCCGGGCGTCTTGTGGGGTGTCGCCGTCGTAAAGCGAAATCAGCGAACTCAGTGACGCCGGTGCCATCGCGCGTGCAGTGTCCAGCTGATCGGCGCCCAGCGCCTTGGTCGGGGAGAGGTACAGCGCGGTGGCCGCGGGGGTGGCGGACAGTTCTGTGAGCACGGGCAGCAGGTAGCCGAGCGATTTACCCGACGCCGTGCCCGTCGCGACGACGCAGTGCACGCCCTCGCGGGCGAGGTTCGCGGTTGTCGCCTGATGAGTCCACAGGTTCTCAATTCCGCGATCTACCAGCACTTCTTTCAGCCAGCCCGGCACCCACTCAGGCCAAGGCGCAGTCACGCCAGCACGCGCAGGAAGATCCGCAATGTGCGTCACCGTCGCCCGCGGATGCGCACGAATAACCGGCCCCAGCAGCTCCCGCCCAAACGACTCCACCGACACCACCCTTTCCTGTAAACGCGCACTTCATATGCTTGACGACGCTTCCTATCAGCCACATTCTCGCTATTCGACACCCCAGTTTCTCCGGACTCCGAACACGGGTTTACGGGGGTGGCAAGAAGCTGTTCCTAATCGGCGCTCGCGCCCCAAACGTGGCAGACTTTTTGAGTGTATCGCCCGCCAACGGGCACCCAGCAAAAACTCGCACGAGGCGAAAGGGTGCTTTGGCCGTGTTTACCCCATCGTGTGTGGCCGGATGTGCGTGGCGAATACTTGTTTTATCGAATCCTGAAGTTGGGAAGTTTTGTAATGGCACAGGGTACTGTGAAGTGGTTCAACTCGGAGAAGGGCTTCGGGTTTATCGCCCCAGCTGACGGTGGCAACGACGTGTTCGTTCACTACTCCGAGATCCAGGGCACTGGTTTCAAGACGCTGGAAGAGAACCAGGCAGTCGAGTTTGAGATTGGTGAGGGCCAGAAGGGTCCGCAGGCTCTGGACGTGAAGCCTCTGTAAGTCAACCGTTTCCGGGTTGAACTGGGCTTTTGTCTGGTTTGGCGCGCGGAATTTTTGGCTTTTCAAGGTCCATGTTGTGTTCATGGGGTGAGCCTTGATTCTCCCACGTGGAAAGTGATTTCTGCGTGGGATTTTTGTGTTTCTGGGGCCCCCTTGAGTTCAGAGGGGGTTAAGTAGCAAAAAGTGTGTCCGCTCGGCGT
>NZ_KV809104.1:0-285 GCF_001812455.1 Corynebacterium sp. HMSC076C10 | reverse complement strand
TGTTGGCCAGCAGTGGTGGATGGCTGATTGGGCACCTTGTCCGCCGTCTGTGACTGCGATTAGTGGTGCGGCAATGGGGCGTAGGAGTTCGGTGTAGGCGGCGGTGGTTTCGTGTCTGGCCCAGGTCCAGTTGATGACGTGGGTTTTACTGGCTGCGATCAGGAGGCATCCGGACTTTAGATAGGTCGCGTCGAGGAAGATTTGGTCATGGATGCGGAATGAGTCGATGGTGGGTGTGGGGATGATCCACCAGCACCATCGGAATCGGTGGTGCATGGTTTGCCT
>NZ_KV809103.1:0-394 GCF_001812455.1 Corynebacterium sp. HMSC076C10 | reverse complement strand
CATCCAACGCTGCCTCGTCCACGCCCAACGAACAGTCCGCCGCCACACCACCAGCAACCCCCGCACCGATGCCGGCAAAACCCTCTACCGCCTAGCCCTGAAACTCACTCGCATCACCGACCTTGACCAAGCATCCACATGGGTCGCCCACCTGCACGAATTCGACCACACCTACCGGGAATGGATGAACGAGAAAACCACCATCAAAGACCCCGTTACCGGCGCCTACACCAAGGTCTACACCCACCAACGCGTCCGAGCGGCCTATCAATCATTGCTATCTCTGCACCGCAGAGACCTGCTGTTTACCTACCTGCAACCCCCACCAACAACCATCGACCCCGACAACCTTGCAGCAACAACAAACAGCCTCGAAGGTGGCATCAACGCCCCC
>NZ_KV809102.1:0-27327 GCF_001812455.1 Corynebacterium sp. HMSC076C10 | reverse complement strand
CCCTACCGGGCCATTTTTGTCATAAACGCAGTCACTAACTCGCGTTGGCAGGCGGTCGCCAGCCATAAACGCAAGCAGTAACTCACGCAGGCACTAATTCACATTGGGTCGGCACGCCAACCTGCTGAAGACAAAAAGTAGCCCCGAGGGGGATTGATTACCCTCGGGGCTACTGTGATGAGCTGGCTAGCTCGAAAGTCTTAGATCAGGCCCTGCAGCTTCGACAGGTCGAACGGAATGGCTGCGACCAGTTCCTGCGGGAGCTCAACCTCACCGGTCAGTGCACGGAACTCAGCGATGAGTGCCTGAGCGTCGGACAGGCTGTCGACGTTGGACAGGCGGTCAGCGAACTGCTGAACCAGGTCAGTCTTGGAGTCGGAAGCAGCAGCTGCCGGAGCGGCCTGTGCGCGAACAGGAGCGGAGCCCTGGCTCGGGTGCGGACGATCGGTCGGGCCGGAGGAGAGACCCAGGCTTGCGGAGCAAGCCGGCCATGCGCCCCAACCCTGCTGAGCCAGAACCTTCTCAGCAACGTAGATCTGCTGCTCGCGGGAAGCCTGATCAGCGGTCGAAGCGAACTCGTTACCACCGAAAGCGTTCCAGGTGCTTGCGGAGAACTGCAGACCGCCGTAGTAGCCGTTTCCGGTGTTGATGTGCCAGTTGCCACCGGACTCACACTGTGCCAGGCGGTCCCAGTCGGAGTCCGGAGCTGCAGAAGCGGTCGGTGCGAAGATAGCGGCACCGGCACCGAGGATTGCGCCGGTCAGTGCAACCTTTGCCGAAGTGGAAGCGAAGGTGTTGGTCTTAGCTGCGTGGCGAGCCATATGAAAATTTCCTTTTCGTCGATTTTCTTTGTGGCGCCAGTGGGGCTAATGCAACCCCATCTCACTCTTATGGAAAGTTCTTCACGTTATTGATAACGGGCCGATGTCATCGCACTGGAGTGAGATGAAGGCGATCTATGCGACTTCGTCCGTTAAACGCGTCGATTGCACACCGTAGCGGTTGATAACGAAATAGTCACGCGAATCGCCGGATTCTTAATTTTGAGCGCAGGTGGGAAATATGCATAAAAGTAGGTGAAACTGCAGGTAAGAGACGTGACTGTTATTGGTGTTGTGTAAGTTAAAACTTCAAAATGTGATAAAGCTCACGTTATCGTCTTGTTATTTTTCCGGTTTTGGCGCGCCGCATGCACTGAGAAGGATGGCCATAAGAGATAGCCATAAAGAACCAACGCTGGCAGTTAGTTGCCGTCTCGGTGTGTCAATCCGCGAGCGTGCTCGCTTCACTCAAATCCGTCTTCCCTTTATGTCTCCATCTATGGGTATAATTGAGTTCTTTAGGTAATCGGAGGTGACGTGCACATGCACGCCGCTACCGCTGCCGCCACTTCGCACTAGTAAGCAGTAATAAATAATGTGTTCCCCGTTGGAGTGCGTCCTGTTTTGGTCGCACCTTAATTAAAGGAACACCATTAAGACAGCGCCCGGCCCGGCATATCCTCGCGATCCTGTCTGGCCAGGCTCGCCGCGAGCGAGCCTCTAACTCTGGCCGTTTGTGCGTGCGAGGACGGTGGCAAATGCGGAAGAATTGCATCTCCGATCCGAAGACCCCGAAGGGCAGTCACCGCTGCACAAGGGGGAACGAGGTTGAGTGCCCCCAGTCACAGGGCACGGGAAGGTTAGGTGGAAAGTGCCCATCGGTAAGGTCAGGTGGTACGACAAGGATCGCGGTTTTGGCTTCGTTTCGAATCCGGACGGTGAAGATGTCTACATCGGCAAGAACGTGCTGCCGAAAGGTGTGGAAGAACTCGTAACTGGTCAGCGCCTGGAGTACGACTACGCTGACGGCCGCCCAGGCCCGCAGGCTCTCCGGATCAAGGTGCTCGACGAGGGACCGCGCGGTGCCCGTCACCGCCGTGGCGGGGCAGGTGGGGGCGCAGGAGCCCGTCGTCAAGCAAAGAAGCACAGCCCCAGCGATCTCAACGGCATGATTTCGGACATGATTTCCATGCTGGAGTCGACGGTGCAGCGTGACCTGCGCGCCGGGCGTTACCCGGAGCGTAAGGACGGCCACCAGATGGCTGAAGTCCTGCGTGCGGTCGCGCGCGAGCTGGACTCGTAAGTCGGTAGAAGATGTGAAAAACGCCCGCTCACGAAGGTGGATAACCTCAGTGAGCGGGCGTTTTGCTGTGCTTTACGACGGTTCGTTGACGATCGACCAAGTAATTCCGTAGGTGGTCTCTTCGCCCTCGGAGTTCTTTCCGATGAGCGCGGTGGAAACCTCCACGACCCCGAGTGGGGTGCGTTTTCCGGCAACAGCTGCGGAGCCGGCGATGGTCTCGGTCGTGGCTTCGCCCGGATCCTTGCGAGAGGTGGAGTTGACCGCATCGTCGGAGAAGAAACGCTGCAGAGTCCAAGAGTTAGAGCCAACAGTGGAGCCGACGTTAACCTCAGCTGTCTCCTGCTCGCCCAGAGAAATCTTGGCGGCGTTGGCCTCAGTCGTGGTGCAGGCATTCTTCTCAAAGAGGTCGCAGACGCGGTAGGGAAGAACGTCTGTGGTTTCGCCGTCCTGAATGACCTCGATGGACAGCGCGTGCGGGTCGTCGATTGCCTGGTTGGTCCACTTATTGACAGCAAGGACAATGCCGGTGACGACAAGACCCACCACGACAATAGCGCCGACAACCATGAACGCCTTACTATTCTGTTGCCAGCGGCGCCTACTCGATCCCATCAACTCTCACTTCCCGACATTCGTAACGGAATTGAAGCTACGTTCAGTCACACTAGCCGTTTTCGGGCCAGATACTGCTATTCACTCACGGTAACACGGTAGGCCGTGGGCCATTTCTTCCCTGTGAGCAGGAACTGGCGGGGGCCATTGGGGGAGGTAGAGGAAGAATCCGGCATTAGAGCAATGCCGTTGAGCACATCAATACTGTTTTGCTCTGCCGGGGAGAGCTGCGTGTACAGGTCGCGGAAGAGTTCGGTGGCATCGACGATGCCTGTGACCTTTCCGTCTTCCGGGTTGATGCGGTAGATGAATGGACTCTGCCAGACGTTGGCCCAAATCTCGCGGTGCGATTGCGGGGAGTTTGGTCCGTCCGCGTTGCTCTGGTTGTTTGAATCGCTCGTGTCCGCTGGTGCTTCGTCCGGCACTTCGTCCGGAGCTGCGTCGCCGTCGACAGTGACGCACTCGAGTTCGTTGAGCCACGTTGTCTCTGTACCTGCTGCAGTGACGGGCAGTTGACGCTGGGAAGAGAGGTCATCGGGGGCGCGGAAAGTGAGGGTGCCACTGCCGTCGGAGGTCACGATGGTGTCCTCGAAGGAGCACGCGCCCCAGCCCTCGGTGTCGAAGGGAACCTCGCGACGCTGCTTGAGAGTAGCCGCGTCGCGTTCAATGGCGCGTCCTTCCTTCCACGTCAGCTGCCACACGGTATCTCCATGACGGGTAATCCCCTCGCCGAAGAGTTCAGGCTGTAAATCTTCCACGTTGGTCGGCTCGGCTGCAGAGTTGTCGAGCCACTGCGGTAATCGGTAAATCTGGGACTCGCCGTAGAGGCCAGTACCCATCAACAAAGAGCCATCGGGTTCGAACTCAAGGCCCTGGACAAAAGGCGCAGCGACATTCTTCTCCGTGGGAAGTGGTGGAGCCAAGACAGGATAGGACTGCTCGATGGCCAGTTTCAGTGTCGGAACGTCACCGAGCCCCGGCACCTTATCGGCACCGACCAGCTCGGAGGGATTAACCGATGCCGAAGTCGACCTTGGGGCGGTGCCGGAGTTCGAGTCCGCACTAGCGCCACTAGAAGGGGCCTCGCCTGAGGGATCGCCACCTGAACCAGTTTCAGCCGCACAGCCGGCCAATAGGGCGGCAGTTGCCACGGAGAGGATGGCAGCTCGGACCGTCGTAAAGCGTGATGAGTGGAAAGGGCGGGCGAGTTTTGCATCGCCCGACGGGAATCTGTCCATAGCTTCACTCTAGGATAGGAAACGTGACTGAAAATCGACGACGTTCCCGAAACAGCCGCCGACGGGGGAAGGTGATGAATCACCAGGCGGTCGACACTGCCCGTACCGCGATTGAAGAGCTCGGGGAGGGGCCTGCCGGCGCGCACACCGGTGTAAGTGTCGTAGGCGAGGGCGTTGCGGTGCATCGTTTTGCGGCTGACCTGCCCGGATACAGGGGCTGGGAGTGGCATGTGGTGGTCGCGTGCGCGCCGGGCACTCAACAGGCGACGGTCAGTGAAGTGGCTCTTGTCCCTGGCGAAACCGCGCTGCAGGCGCCTGAATGGGTGCCCTACGAGGAGCGGCTGCGCCCCGGTGACCTCGGTCCGCGCGATTTGTTGCCGGCTGCAGTGGGAGATGAGCGACTCGACGGCGATGACTTGCAGACCCGCACCTTGTCGGCGCGTGGTGTGGAAGACACCGAGCAGCGTTGGGAAGAGGGCGATACCGGCCCCGAGAGTGACTTTGCTCGGGAAGCATTGCACCGCTGCCGAACCTGCGCCTTTATGGTCCCGCTGACCGGTCCGCTCGGTAAGAACTGGGGCGTGTGCGTTAACGAATGGACATTCGATGCCACGGCCGTAAGCTTTGACCACGGCTGCGGTGCTCACTCAGCTATCCCGGAAGTAACGGGGCAGGGTGCACCGGTGGCGGAACCCTACCAGGATTCCCACCTGTAGCTTTCCACCTAGGCAAACGCGATGACGAAGAAGGTGCAGTTTCGACGCCACTGTGGCCCCAGAGACTGCACCGTTACGGATTTCGGCACAAAAATTCCGCTCTGACACGGATAAACACGTGACACGGATAATAAAGAGACTCTAGAGAGGCATAAAAAATGGACAAAGGTACGTCCACCTCTGCAACATCCTCAGATGAGGCGAAGGACTCCAAGCCTGCACGGAAGGGGAGCCATCTTTCGGCAGTGGACCGCTATTTTCACATCACGGAGCGCGGTTCGACGACCGTGACCGAGATTCGCGGTGGCGTAGTGACCTTCTTCGCGATGGCCTACATCATTCTGCTCAACCCGCTGATCCTTGGCAATATCGAGGATGTCAACGGCAATAGCTTGGGGATACCGCAGGTCGCCGCTGTCACCGCGCTCGCCGCGGGTGTCATGACCATTACTTTTGGTCTCTTTGCCAAGTACCCCTTCGGCATTGCGACGGGCCTGGGCATCAACACCCTGGTTGCCGTGACATTCGTTGCTAACGAGGGGCTGGCCTGGGAAGAAGCGATGGGCCTGGTCGTGCTGGACGGCGTGATTATCGTGCTGCTGGCGCTGACCGGATTCCGCACAGCTGTCTTCCACGCGATTCCGTCCGATATGAAGGCCGCGATGAGTGTGGGTATCGGCCTATTCATTGCCATGATTGGTCTGGTCGACGGTGGCCTGGTTCGCCGTATTCCCGATGCCGCTGACACGACTGTCCCGGTGCAGCTCGGCATCAATGGTCAGATTGCCTCGTGGCCGACCGCCGTGTTCGTCCTCGGGCTGATTATCTGCGGCATCATGGTTGTCCGCAATATTCCAGGTGGCCTGTTCATCGGCATCGTGCTGAATACCATCATTGCGCTCGCAGTCGAGGCCTTGACGGATGCGGGCCCCTCCTTCGCTGATGGCAAGCCAGTGCCGACCGGTTGGAATCTCGCGGTACCGACTCTGCCGGACCGCGTAGGCGGCATGCCGGACTTGTCCCTCGTTGGAGCTGTGGATCTTTTCGGATCCTTTGCCCGCGTCGGTGCCCTCAGCGCCACCATGCTGCTGTTTACCTTGGTCCTGGCGAACTTCTTCGATGCCATGGGCACGATGACTGGTCTGGGCAAGCAGGCCGCACTTGTCGATGAAGACGGTGTGCTGCCGGACATGAAGCGCGCACTGGTTGTCGAAGGCACCGGTGCCATTGTCGGTGGTGCAGTCAGCTCCTCGTCGAACACCGTCTTTGTGGATTCCGCAGCGGGCATCGCCGATGGTGCACGCACTGGCCTTGCCAACATTGTCACCGGCATCCTCTTTCTGGCAGCGATGTTTTTCACCCCGCTCTATGAAATCGTGCCCATCGAGGCTGCCGCGCCAGTGCTGGTCATCGTCGGTGCCATGATGATCGGGCAGATCACCGAGATTGATTTCACCCGTTTCGACATCGCACTGCCGGCATTTTTGACTATTGTCACCATGCCGTTTACCTACTCGATTGCAAATGGTATCGGCATCGGTTTCATCACCTTTGCTGCGATGGCTATCTTCTCGGGTCGTGCCAAGTCCGTACATCCGCTGATGTGGATTGTCTCCGGCCTGTTCATCATCTACTTCGCCGCCGATCCGTTCACCGCTCTGCTGGGCGGCTAAAGAGTTTCCATGAGTACCACCACATTCCTCGAACGCTTTGCGCCCATCGTCGTCGACGATCCCGCCGACAGCCGTCTCGATGACATCCGCAACCTCAACAAGTCCGATTCCCGCCCCGATTTGCCCGGTGGGAAGGGGCTGGTCATCGCCGAAGGCACGCTCATTGTGCCGCGGTTAGTGCGCTCACGCTTTCCGCTCCGCGCAGTCTTTGGTACTCGCCAGAAGCTCGCATCGCTTGCCGACGGACTGACCGCGAGCGAGGCCGCTATTGCGGAAACGGTGCCCTGGTTTGAACTCGACCGCGAGGTTCTGGCCGCAGCGGCCGGATTTGATCTTCACCGCGGCCTGCTGGCCACCGCTGACCGCGCGCCGGAGCTATCGGTGGACCAAGTTCTGAGCGGAGCCACCACCTTGGCCGTGATGGAGGGAGTCGGTGACCACGAGAACATCGGAGCCCTGTTCCGTAACGCGGCGGGCATGGGCGTGGATGGGGTCGTCTTCGGCGCGGCCTGCGCCGATCCGCTGTATCGCCGCAGTGTGCGCGTTTCCATGGGGCATGTGCTGACAGTCCCATTTGCGACTCTGCCCGGTACTACGACCACCTGGCAGCGAAGCCTGGACCAGCTCAAAGAGCAGGGCTTCCGCGTGGTGTCCATGACCCCTGCGGGCACGGTGGACCTGTGGGATGCCATGGACACGGACAAGGTCGCGATTCTCGTTGGCGCTGAGGGACAGGGGCTTACCGAGCACGCGATGGCAGCCACCGATGTGCGTGCTCGCATTCCCATGTCACCGGGAACTGACAGCCTGAATGTGGCTACCTCCGCGGCGATCGCGTTCTACGAGCGACTGCGCGTTCAGTCGCAGCGCGCAGGGCGGTAGAAACTATTTCCCGAACTTGCCTCGCGCCCGCTGCCAGGTGCGGCCAGCGAAGTTCTTGGCCTTAGCCCCAAAGCGACTGAGCTCCTCCAGAAAGTCTCGGTTCGGCTCTGCGTTGTGAACTTCGTAGTCGTCGTAGGCGCGGTCAAACTCTGCGCCAGACTCGGACGAACCCGGCTCACCCATTAGCCCGCGTGGACTACGAGACGTCGAATACGAAGCTCCGGGAGCCGCACGACGGCCATCCACCGCAAAACCACTAACAGGGATATCGGTAGCGGGCGAATGCGGGTCGAATCCGAGCCAGTCGGTGATGACGGCGTCGGCAAGCTCTGCCGGAACGAACGGCAAACCGACCCCCTCGCGTGGACGTGAACCCGTATCTTCGAAAGCGTCGGGCAGCGGGCGGTGCTTGCCCGCCCAGAAACTGCCCTCTGCGGGGCAGGGAAGACCGATGTCTTCCAGTGTGCGGTAGCGAGTAGCGGAGAAAGCGCGCTTGAGCTCACCATCGTGCCAATGCGCAAAGGCACCGAAGCCCGTGGATTTATTCGACACACTCGCGTAGACGTCCGTGGCGGCAATCTCCTGCCGTAGACGAGGCGACAGCTTGGACAGCTGCGAGACATCATCGAGAACCGTCTGCAGTACGGCAACGCCCTCAAAGCCACCGATGTAGTATTCACCGTCACCGGTTTCCGCCGAGCGGTTGAGCGGGAAATCACCAATCGGTGTTACCGGCAGCGTTGAGTCATAGAGAGCTAGGAAACGACGCCCGAAACCGCGGTCGTGCTGAACACCTGTCTCCAGGGTCGCAGCAGGGTCATTGGTGCTGATAAACCAAATCGTGACTACACCGCGGCGAATCGCGGAGAATTCGAAATCAGAAGCGTTGCCACTGGTCATGGAGCTCATTGTCGAGGGAAACTCCTACTTCTTCGGGCCGTTCGGACGTACGCCGAGAAGCACATCCTCCCAAGACGGCATGACAGTCTTCTTCTTGCGCTTCGGCTGCTCCACGTCCGGGTGCTGCAAGAACTCCGCCTCGTCAATATCGTCGTCGGCGGCATCGCTTTGCGACGGAACATCCTGCTCCCCGTGGCCTCGCTGCGGCTCCGCCGAAGACTGCCATGCGGCTGGCATCTCAGAGGTGTCAGCGGTATCGGCAGCTCGATTGGCCTGCGGAGCCAAGTCTCGGTTGCGGCGGGCAAAGTCGGGGTCAATCAGCTCTGCTGCCAGCTCATTGCGAGCAATGGTGAGCGCGGAAAGTCCCTCCGCCTGGTAACTCCACTCGGCCACGTTGGTGGTATGGCCGACATTCCAAGTAACCGTCACAATCCACTGTCCACTCGGGTCGCGGTAGGCGTCCCACGAGGCATCGGCGAGTTCCTGGCCACGGGCGGCAAAAGCGGTGGCGAGAATCTCCCACAGGGACAACTTGGCCGGGCCATCAATGCGACGTGGCTTCGACTGCTTGCCGAGCTCCGCAATACGTGCGCGCTCTGCAAGCACCGGGTAGGCGAAGGACTCAATCTTGCGCGGCTGCATGCCGCTGTACTCAATGAGCTCCTCCACCGTTTGGCCGCTGCGAATGCGATCCTGGATTTCGCGCGGCGACAAAACTACGCGGGGCTCTTCCAGAACTGGCTTCGGTGCCGTTGGAGTCTTCTTCGGTGCCCCGCCTGCCGTAGCGGAGTTGCCGGTCGTCTCGCTGCCTTCCGCCGCGTCGCCGCTTGCGGTGGTGGCTTCCGCTGTGCTGTCACTAGTGGAACTTCCGTCGGTGGAGCCCCTCTCTGCGGTAGCACTCTCCCCAGAGCTACCGCTGGCAGTGGCGGTGGCGGCGCTGGATCCGTCGGCAAGCGATGCGGAATCAGCTACAGCAGGGGAACCAGTGGCATCGGCGAGCTCGAAGTGCTCGACCAGGAAAGTGCGCAGGTTCTCGTCGAGAGGCAGCGTGAAGCGAAGTCCCTCCTGCCGTTCCTGCTCGGTGATATCGGCGGGAACGAGAATCAGTGAATCGGTCACATCGCCGTCCAGAACGGGCTTCAGCTCCCTCATGCGAGAACCTCCTTGTTGGTCGACGTTATAAGTAATGCTCACTAATCATGGTAAACGACAAAACTCCCGCGTCACGGACAAATGGGGCAATGCCCTTGCGCGTGGCGCGGGAGTTATGCGGCTGAGGCCGGTATTTGGCTGTTACTTTGCAGCGTAGCCGTTGTCCAGAACCCAGTCGATAGCGCCAGTCAGACGACGGATGTCCTCCGGGTCGATGGCCGGGAACATACCGATGCGCAGCTGGTTGCGGCCCAGCTTGCGGTAAGGCTCGATGTCGAGGATGCCGTTGGCGCGCAGAACCTTGGCGATCTGTGCGGCGTCGATGTTGTCCTCGAAGTCGATGGTGCCGACGACCAGCGAGCGCTTTGCAGCATCGGTGACGAACGGAGTTGCCTCCGCGCGGTTCTCAGCCCAGTTGTAGAGGTGGGAGGAGGACTCGGTGGTGCGGGCAACCATGCCATCGAGGCCACCGTTGGCGTTCATCCACTTGACCTGATCAGCCAGCATCAGCAAAGTACCGACGGCCGGGGTGTTGTAGGTCTGGTTCTTGCGGGAGTTATCAACGGCAGTCTGCAGGTTCAGGAAAGCCGGGATGAAGCGGTCGGAAGAATTGATCTTCTCAATACGCTCGATGGCAGCCGGGGACATTGCAGCCAACCAGATGCCGCCGTCAGAAGCGAAGCACTTCTGCGGGGAGAAGTAGTAGACGTCAGCCTGGGACATGTCGACCGGGAGGCCGCCGGCACCGGAGGTGGCATCGATAGCCACGAGCTGGCCCTCGGAGCCTGCCGGGCGGGTGACCGGAACCATGGTGCCGGTGGAGGTCTCGTTGTGAGCCCAACCAATAAGGTCAACGCCCTCTTCGCCAGCGACAACCTCAGGTGCGGAACCCGGCTCTGCTTCGATGATCTGCGGAGCGTCGAGCCACGGAGCCATCTTGGAGGCCTTGGCAAACTTGGAGGAGAACTCACCGTAAGTCAGGTGAGCGGACTTCTTCTCGATGAGCCCAAAGGTGGCAGCATCCCAGAAAGCGGTTGCGCCGCCGAGGGACAGGACAATCTCGTAGCCTTCCGGAAGCTGGAAGAGCTCAGCCAGACCCTCGCGAACCTCACCAACAACGTTCTTCACTGCCGGCTGACGGTGGGAGGTACCCATGATAGAGGTACCGCCGTCAACGATTGCCTGAATCTGTGCCGGGCGAACCTTCGACGGACCGCAACCAAAGCGGCCGTCGCCGGGCTGGAACTCTTCAGGGAGGACTGGGAATTGATCGCTCATATGAGGCGCAACCTTTCAAAGTGCATTCAAAGTGAAGCTTGATATACAGCCGTTGTCTTCAAACTCTAGCGGTAATCGGGGGTACTTATAGCAAAAGGGTGGGGTTCAATTGCCCCCGCTTCCGTACTTTGCATAACAAAACAGGGTGGATTGACGTATTTGCAAAGTTTGCGAAGAATTTTTTCCAGTTTTGTTGGTGCTGAAAACTTGGCGGTGTGGGGCCTCGGGCGGGCGGCGAGGGGTGAATTATTGTGGATTTAGTCGATGTGTTTTCGGGCGTCGGCTCAATGACTTTTGAACTTTTAAAGACATTGGCCGCTGAATGGGCTCCTGACCTCCTGATTAGTAAATGGGCAGTGACAACGTAATAAACCCGTTTTTTCCATTTGCATTTCGGGGTGAAGAGGGGTCAAGATTGGGTAAGCCCAGGCTGCCCGAATGGGGTAGAGGGTGTTGCACTGCTCACACTCTTTGATATTGTGTGTTCTAATCCACTGCAGGTGTCGGTTCTTTATGGTTACGACACGGTCGATGTGAACTAAGCAAACTTTTTTCACTGGGCAAGATGCAATGGAACGCAAATGTCGCGCATAATTGAATCATTGAAAACAATGCGACCCCGAAGGGGTGGCGTGGAGTTGGGAGGCAGCATGCTGTTTTCCGCTGTGCCTGCTTCCCCCGCACTCTGGAGTCGTTAAGAAGAATTTTTCTGTGAAAGGGAAGTTGTGGCTACTAAAGACGGCAAGGCTGTACTCCACTACCCGGGCGGCGAGTTCGAGATGGACATCGTCAAGGCAACCGAGGGTAACGACGGTATCGCACTGGGCAAGATGCTCCAGGAAACTGGACTGACCACCTTTGACCCGGGCTACACCGCCACCGGTTCTACCGAGTCCAAGATCACTTACATCGACGGCGGTAACGGCATCCTGCGCTACCGCGGTTACCCGATTGAGCAGCTGGCTGAGAAGGCTACCTTCAACGAGGTTTCCTACCTACTGATTCACGGCCACCTTCCGTCTGAGGAAGAGCTTGCGCAGTTCAACCACGACATTCGTCACCACACCCTGCTGGACGAGGACTTCCGTCGCGCATTCAGCATCTTCCCGCGTGGCGCACACCCGATGCAGACCCTGGCTTCCTCGGTCAACATCCTGGCTTCCTACTACCAGGACGAGCTGGATCCGCTGAACGAAGAGCAGCGCAACCTGGCTGCGGTTCGCCTGATGGCTAAGGTCCCGATGCTGGCTGCATACGCTTACCGCGCATCCAAGGGTGAGCCGTACATGTACCCGGACAACAACCTGAACGCTCGCGAGAACTTCCTGCGCATGATGTTCGGTTACCCGACCGCTGACTACGAGGTTGATCCGGTAGTGGTTGATGCTCTGGACAAGCTGCTCATCCTGCACGCTGACCACGAGCAGAACTGCTCCACCTCCACCGTCCGCATGGTCGCTTCCTCCGGCGCTTCCATGTTCGTCTCCATCGCTGCTGGTATCAACGCTCTGTCTGGCCCGCTGCACGGTGGCGCTAACCAGGCTGTTCTGGAGATGCTCGAGGACATCCAGCAGAACCACGGTGGCGACGCAACCGAGTTCATGAACCGCGTGAAGAACAAGGAGCCGGGCGTCCGCCTGATGGGCTTCGGTCACCGCGTCTACAAGTCCTACGACCCGCGTGCAGCTATCGCTAAGAAGACCGCTCACGAGGTGCTCCAGCACCTCGGCGGCGACGAGCTGCTGGATCTGGCTATGAAGCTGGAAGAGATTGCACTGGCTGATGACTACTTCGTCTCCCGCAAGCTCTACCCGAACGTTGACTTCTACACCGGTCTGATTTACCGCGCCATGGGCTTCCCGACGGACTTCTTCACCGTCCTGTTCGCCATCGGCCGCCTCCCGGGCTGGATCGCTCAGTTCAACGAGCAGGTCACTGACCCGGCATCGAAGATCAACCGCCCTCGCCAGATTTACACCGGCGAGACCGAGCGTGACTTCGTTCCGCGCGACCAGCGTTAAGGTTTTTAGCGATTACCGCGTAGGGGTTCCTCGCAGGTAACTCAGCATAGAAAAGTCCAGCGTTGAAAACGCGAAAAGGCGCGTACTAGCCTTCGAAAGGTTGGTACGCGCCTTTTATTTTTCCTAGAATTTTAAGAAGCCCCATTTGAGTTGGGTCCATTTAAGTTGGAATAATTGCCAGCTTTGATAAATGCCAACTGTGATAGGAGATTGTCTTGTCCAAGCCAGAACTCACTGCTAAGTCCGGTCCGGCTCCGACGGAACTCGTCATCAACGACCTCACTGTCGGTGACGGCAAGGAGGCCACCCCGGGTGCTCGCGTCGAGGTCCACTACGTGGGTGTTGACTACGAGACCGGTGAAGAGTTCGACTCTTCCTGGAACCGCGGCCAGTCCATCGAGTTCCCGCTGAACGGTCTGATTGCCGGTTGGCAGGAAGGCATTCCGGGCATGAAGGTCGGCGGTCGCCGCGAGCTGATTTGCCCGCCGGAGAAGGCTTACGGCCCGGCTGGTGCAGGACACTTCCTGTCTGGTAAGACCCTGGTCTTTGTCATCGACCTGTTGGACGTTAAGTAAAAGGCCACATGCTGGCTCTGTTGGCTGGCTGAGCTTCGCTTCGCGGTTCCTGTCCATTCCTCCGTCGTCGGTTTGCAGGATTTCCGGCGAAGAAAGTGACTGCGTTTATGACACTTCAGGCGTGAAAAATTGCCCAAAAGTGTCATAAACCCAGTCACTTTCTTGCTTTTTGAGGTTGGGGTGGGGCTGAAGGCCCAAACCAGGCCCAAACCAGGCCCAAACCAGGCCCACACCAGGCCCCAGCCCCCTTACTCGCTCAGCGCGAAGCGACGGTAGTGGTCGAAACGCTGCTCACGGCCAACGCGAGCCGGATTCTTCTCCAGCTCCCAGAGGGCGTGCTCGATAGCACTCAGAGCACGGCGGGGCAGTTCGGCCGGATTCTCAGGTTCGGCCACAATCTCGTCGATGACCCCGGTCTTCAGCATGGCCTCGGCGCCAACGCCCTGCTCCTCCATCATTTCCGGGGCATGCTCGGTGTCTCGGTAGATAATCGCCGAAGCACCCTCCGGCGGCAACGGAGACATCCAGGCATCGTGCATTGCCAGCACGCGGTCAGAGGGCAGCATGGCCAGCGCGCCGCCACCGCAGCCCTGGCCGAGAATGAGTGACACGGTCGGAACCTTCAAGTTCACCAGCGTGGTCAAGGTGCGGGCAATCTCGCCGGCCATGGCATTTTCCTCGGCGTCCTTGGTCAACTCAGCGCCTGGGGTGTCAATGACCGTGACCAGCGGAATGTTCAGGCTTTCCGCGATGCGCATCGCGCGGCGGGCAAAACGCAGTGAGCCCGGCCCCATTGGATGCGTGCCCAGAGGCGGTTGGTTATGGCGATCCTGTGCGACCAGAATCACCGGCCGCTCACCAATCCGCGCCAGGCGAGCCCGGACCGACAGCGACTTGTGGCCATCGCCAGTGCCGGAGATCGGCACGGAGCAGTCGACAAGGGCATCGATAATGTCGCCGCCACCTGGACGAGAAGTATCGCGGGTGCGCAGGATAGCTTCCCAGGTATCGCGACCATCAATGGCTGCTACTGGCGGTGGGGTGGGTTCGCTGGGGTCTCCGTCGGCAAGCACGTCGATGGTGCGGCGGACAGCGCCGCGCAGACCTTCGAGCGGAATGATGCCGTCGATAATGCCCTGCTTGAACAGGTTCTCGGAGGTCTGAATGCCTTCGGGCATGGGTTCGCCGGTAGCGAGCTCGACGACGCGCGGGCCGAGGAAGCCGAGAAGTGCGCCGGGCTCTGCGAAGGTGAAGTGGCCTGCCGACCCCCACGACGCCATGACACCACCGGTGGTGGGATTGCGCAGGTACACCAGGAATGGCAAGTGAGAATCCTTGTGGCGCGCCACTGCGGTGGTAATAGAGATCATGAGCGCGAACGCAGCAGTGCCCTCCTGCATGCGAGTGCCGCCCGAGGTCGGGGAGAGCAACAGCGGCAGCTGCTCCGCGGTCGCGCGCTCGATGCTGCGAATAATACGACGAGCGGTTGCGGCGCCGATAGAACCGCCGAGGAAGCCGAACTCAGAACAGATGACGGCGACGCGCTTGCCGCCGACGGTGCCTTCGCCGGTGATAACGGCCTCATCGAGACCGGTTTTCTCAGCGGCGCGGGACAGTGTGCCGCGGTAGGCCTCGTCGATGTTGCCATGCTCGGGCGCGCCGTCCCAGGATGTGAAACTTCCGTGGTCGAGGACGGTATCTATTACTTGTTGGGCGCTGATTCTAGCCATACCTCCACGGTAGTAAACAAGGGGTAAACCGGCTTAGTTGATGGTGGGCGGAAAGGGGTAGCGCTATTGTCGGAAAAAACGTGTCCGCACTACCGAGGAGTCGAACCAATGCCGATTACTGAGCGCCTCACCGAGCTGGCTGAACAGAGGCCAAACGTATGTGTCGTCGGTTCCATCAACGCAGACCTGACCGTCACCGTGAAGCGCCTGCCGCATGGTGGCGAGACTATCGAGGGCAGTCCTCTGCGCATTCTGCCGGGCGGTAAGTCGGCGAATCAGGCGGCGACGGCTGGAAGACTGGGCGCGGCCGTGGAACTGGTCGGCGCGGTCGGTTCGGATCCCAACGCGCAGTTGCTGCGCGACGCGCTTACCGACGCTCACGTGGACATCTCCGCAGTTGAGACCGCCGACTCCGCCACTGGTACAGCCATGATTGTCGTCGATGACGCGGCGGAGAATTTCATTGTCATCTCCGCTGGCGCCAATGGTGAAGTCGATGCTGAGATGGTGCGCAGTCATGCGGACAAGATTCAGCGGGCTGGGTGCCTCGGTCTGTGCCTGGAGATTTGTGATGAGGCTGTCCTGGCCGCCGCACAGATTGCCCACGATGCGGGTGTGCCGGTGGTGTTCAACCTGTCGCCGATTCGGGCGGTCAGTGAGGATCTGCTCGCGCTGGTCGATGTCCTCATTGTCAACGAGCACGAACTCGCAGCCATCATCGGCTCCGAGCGCGCGGTCGCCGGTTGCGAGCACGGTCAGTGGGATGCGGTTGGGCGCGCGCTTGCCGACGAACACGGGATTTCCACGGCCATTGTCACACTTGGCGGGGAGGGGTCTGCGGTCTTGAGGACGTCGGAAAGCGAGGTGGCAGTCACTCGCATTCCAGCGCTGCCCATCGAGGTCGTGGACACCACGGGCTGCGGTGATGCGTACATGGGTACGGTCCTCACCGCGTTGGCCGCGGGCGATGATGTGGTGACGGCAGCTCGTCTTGCGGCGGTGGTCTCGGCTCATGCGGCGACAGGCGTGGGGGCGCAGACCTCCTATGGCGAGACAGGAAAAATCGCGAAGTTTGCGGCGGACCATGGTCTATAAGGTGCGCTGCGCAAAGGCCTATAAGGTGCGCTGAGCAAACTACGCGATTGACGATTATTCGGTTTTAGGTGACCGTGGCCGAAGGAGCCACGCTCTTTTGGGCAGGGCTGGGGCTAGCTCTTGGCTGTCAGAGCCTTCTTCCAGCTGACCGCGGCACCGGTGCGCAGGACATTGCGCGGGTAGATCCAGGCGGCGAGTGCGATGACTGCGGCTACTCCCACAACCATGATTAGCAGCGAAGCCGCCAACTGGAGTGCGGAGAAGTTGCCAACGGCGTACTGCATCGGGGCAGTGGTGATGGAAACCGGTGGAATCCACGCTGCAATCTGCATGACGGTAGAGTCCAGCTTGCTCCAGCCAAACAGCGGAACATACATCGTGATCAGCGAGAACACCAGTACCGGCATCTGTGCGCCCTGGAAATCTTCCATACGGCTGACCAAGGATGCGGAGGCTGCATACAGCGCGGCGAAGAAGAAGTAACCGAGGATGAAGCACGGGACCAGCAGCCAGACTGCGGACCACGGCACATCGAAGCTCTCCGCCAATCCGGTAATCATGAGGGCAACTGCGGCGCTGGCGGTCAGCACGCTCATCATGATGATGCCAGCCAGACCGGCGCCGAGGATCTTGCCAGCCAGCAGGTGCGCCGGGCGAACGGTCGAGAGAATGATCTCGATGACGCGGGAGGACTTCTCCTCGATGACGCTGGTGGCCACCGCGCCGCCGAAGACGAGGATGGCGGTCATCATGACCATCACACCAATCAGTGTGATGACCACTGCGGGCATCTTCTCGTCTTTGGCTTCATCCAGCGACTCCACCGACACGGCTGCGCTTTGAGTCTTGGAGAAAAACTCGCTGGGGTTGATTCCGTTTTCGCTGAGCAGCATGGCTTCATTTTGTTTCTGCAGCGATTCCTGCAGCATTGGGGCCAGCCAGGATGGGGCGTCGTCGGCAAGCAGCTTCCACGAGCCCTCCTTGCCTTCTGCGGTGTCGGGGACGAGAGCGGCGTCGGCGTCGCCGTCGGTGACGGCAGCGCGAGCGGCCTTGTCGTCTGCCGCGGACGTAATCTCCAACGGTGAGAGCGATGCTGTGGCAAATGCGCCGGCTGCGGCATCCGCGCCTTCAGCATCCTTTATTTCGGCGGTAGCGTCGGCGAGAGAGTCCGCGAACGGCGCTTCTCCGACGACCGCGATTTTTACGGTGTCATTATCGGACTTGGAGGTCATGTAGTCGGCAACGAAGATACCGCCGACGGCCGCCACTGCCATGATGATGAGCGTGATTAGCGAGCTTTTCTTCAGCAGATGCTCGCGGAGTTCGCGGACGAAAACAGTCTTGACGGCCGTTGAGGCGTTGTAAGTGTTGGTGCTCATTGCTGTACGGCCTCCTGGTAGAGCTCGGTAAGTGGAATTTGCAGAGGTCCAAACGAACGGACCGTTCCCGCTGCCATCGCGCTGTGTAGCAGCTTCTGGTCGGTGTCGGCGGGGGCGTTGGAATCGAGGTGAACGACGGTGGCACCATGGGTATCACGCTCCACGCTTGTCACGCCCTCGACGGAGGTCGCCCAATCCTGGGGCGCACCATCGAGCTTGACGACGAAAGCCCGTGGGCCCCGTGCTCGCAGCTCATCAACAGTGCCTTCCACGAGCATGCGGCCGTCGCGGATGATGCCGACGCGGTCACACATGCGCTCGACAAGGTCGAGCTGGTGGGAAGAGAACACAATCGGGGTGCCGCGGTCGGCGTACTCCTTGAGTACGGAGCTCATCACCTTGACCGCAACTGGGTCGAGACCAGAGAAGGGCTCGTCGAGGACTAGTATTTCTGGGTCGTGGACGAGGGAGGCTGCCAGCTGCACGCGCTGCTGATTGCCGAGCGAGAGCGTGTCGACCTTGTCGTTGGCGCGCTCGGTGAGACCGAGGCGCTCCAACAAGTTGTCGGCGTTGGATTCCGCGCGCTTGGTGGGCACACCGTGTAGGCGAGCAAAGTAAATCAGCTGCTTGCGGACCTCATCCTTTGGGTAGAGGCCGCGTTCTTCTGGCATGTAGCCAATCGTGCGGCGCAGCGAGTCATTCATCGGGGTATCGCCGATGCGTACCTCGCCTTTATCGGTGGCCAGCACGCCCAGGGCAATGCGCATAGTGGTGGTCTTGCCGGCACCGTTAGAGCCGACGAAGCCGTAGATTTCTCCAGGGTGAACTTGGAAGCTCATGCCACGGAGAACCTGCAGGTCTCCGTAGGACTTCTCAAGCCCGTCAATAATGAGGCTGTTCATGGTGATCCTTAGATTGAGGAGTGAAGGGCAGAGGAGGGATATGAGTTTTTGAGCCCGTACTAGTCGTCGCGCAGATTCCAGGCGTAGACGACGGTGGGCAGCGTGGAAATGTAGAGGAAAGCGATAATTCCGAAGATTCCGAAGCTGTACGGAATGTAGTGTCCCCAGTCAGGTTGCGCGTTCAGGACATAGGTGCCCACCAGAACGAGAGCGAGGAAGGTCACCAAGCCGAAGTAGGTGAAGCAGCGATATGTCAGCCCCCGCAGGTTCAGAATCTGTTCCTGCTGGTATTCGTCCAGTAGCGAGGTCGGTGCGCTGTCAACCATGTCGACTGTGATGTTGAGGCTGGTCCAGACGACGACCATAATGAGGGAAATCACTGGCCAGAGCAGAGAAAGCCATCCCGGGAAAATATCGGTCAGGCTACCGAGAAGCGCGATGCCGCTCAGCAGCATCAGCACAAGGCACACCTCGAATGCGATGACCAGCTTCCGCCGCGCCGCCTGGTTGCGCCACTTGGGCAACCAGCTCGACATCTGCTCGACACGCTTTGTGTACTTCGCTTCGCGCCGGGCTTCTAGCTTTTCGAAAAAGTTCGGTGTTGCGTCTTCAGTCCGAATAGCTGGCATCGTTAGCTTTCCTTTCGGTATAGGGCAGAGGACATGGGCTTGAATTCCTCGCGAGAAAACACCGCCTCAACGGGGAGATCGAACACCGCGCAGATGCGAAATGCCAGATCCAAGCTGGGGTAGTGGTCACCTCGCTCCAACGCGCCAATCGTTTGAGGATTGACCTCTACTTGTTTGGCTAGTTCGGCTCGGCTGAGTCCGTGTTCTGCCCGCAGCACTGAAATTCTGTTGAATATCGGTTCTTTGGGTTTAATCTTTGGGGACACACTCCAAAGTGTTATATAAACACAACGCTACGTCAACTGTTCGCAACAAAATGAAGCGCACTCACCTTTCTAAATCGCAGGTCAGCGGGGTAGAAAAAATCTAAAAAATTTTCAGTCCGTACACTCGGTTGGCATGACCACACTCAATCTGAAGTACGATGCAGCGACAACCGGAATTGCCAACGTGGAAATGGTCGATGGCAACGCCATCCCGATTCTGGGGTTCGGTACCTACAAGCTTGACGATGAGCAGGCGCGCGAATCCGTGCGCTACGCCCTGGAAATCGGCTACCGCCACATCGACACCGCATCGCTCTATCGCAATGAGCGAGGGGTTGGGCAGGGTATTGCTGATGCGGTCGCTGCGAACGTCGTAAAGCGTGAAGATATCTTCGTGACCACGAAGGTCTGGAACGATGCGCAGGGGTCGGCGGCGACGCGCGAGTCCGTGCGGGCATCTTTAGAACGGCTCAGCCTTGACTACGTTGACCTGGTGCTTGTGCACTGGCCGGTGGAGAAGCAGGGGACGTTTGGGCAGTGTTTCGATACGCTGCTGGAGCTCAAGCGTGAGGGGCTGATTCACTCGGTTGGTGTGGCGAACTTTTACCCAGAGGTGCTCGACCAGCTCTCGGAGACTCCGGTGGTCAACCAGATTGAGCTGCATCCGCAGTTCCCGCAGAATGAGCAGGTTGAAGACGATCGTCGTCGCGGTATTGTCACGCAGGCTTGGTCGCCGTTGGGGCGCGCGAAGTACTTTGAGGGCTCGCCGATTGCTGAAATCGCAGATCGCCTGGGTAAAACTCCCGCCCAAGTTGCTATCCGCTGGCACCTTCAGCGTGGCATCGTGGCCATCCCGAAGTCGGGCACGCCGTCGCGCATCAAGGAGAACTTTCAGGTCACCGACTTTGAACTCACCGACGAGGACATGGAAACGATTGCGTCGATGGCGCGTGCCGACGGGCGCCTGAGCGGCGACCCGCGGGTATTCGGCAACGAATAAGCGAATTTAGATTTGCTTATAGCCCCATCACTATTGGTGTTTCGCGGGTAGCCTAAATGCTATGACGAACCCAGCATCTGAAATCCGCGTCGAAGCCGACGGCGCAATTGTCACTATCACCATCGACCGAGATCATAAGCGCAACTCCCTGACTGCCGACGTGTGTCGTGACATCGCCGATGCGGTGGAAGCTGCCGCTGAGGTTCCAGAGCAGCGCGTTATCCTGCTGCGCGGCGAAGGCCGCGCTTTCTGTGCGGGCGCCGACCTGAGTGGCCAGCACCATGAAGATTCCTTCCACGAACAGCTCCGTCGAATGCTGCGCACAATCGAGGCCAGCCGTCTGGTGGTTATAGCGGATGTGCAGGGGCCGGCTGTCGGCGCTGGGATGCAGCTGGCGATGGCGGCCGATTTGCGCGTCGTGGGTGAGCGCGGCTGGTTTATGATTCCGCCGGTCAAGCTCGGTATCGCTGTCGATGCCTGGACAATTCGCCGCGTACGCGTACTCGTCGGCGGTGCCCGCGCCCGCACTATTTTGTTGGCGGCCGAGCGCATGGATCAGGAAGCCGCCCGCGGTTGTGGTCTGGCTTCCTACCTTGGTGGTCCGGACAAGGCGGAGGAGGTAGCGCTTCGTATCGCCACCTACGCGCCCCTGTCGCTGGCCTACCACAAGGCAGTGCTCAACGACGATGAGACACATAGCCCGTTGAAGGACTACCAGCAGGAGCTCTACGACACGGTGTGGGCTTCCGAGGATGCTGCGGAGGCATCGAAGGCGCGAGCCGAAAAGCGCGAACCAAATTTCATTGGCAAATAGGTCGAATAGGTTCAGCAATTAGGCGAATAGGGTAGGCAGGCATGGGCTCGTGGAAAACTCCCGACAGTGGTCTTACTCAACAGCAGGTCCAGCAACGCATCGAGTTGGGGCACGTCAACGAGCTGCCGCCAACATCCGGGCGCAGTGTGTGGGACATTATCCGTGCCAATGTGTTTACCCGGATTAACGGTATTCTCGCTGTGTTATTCGCAGTCGTGCTCTATACCGGCTCAATCGTCAACGGTGCCTTTGGTCTGCTGATTATCGCCAACTCTATCGTCGGCATCATCCAAGAACTGCGTGCCAAGCGCACACTGGACAAGCTTTCCATTGTCGGCCGTGCAAAACCCATGGTCATTCGCGACGGGGAGCCTGCTCGCGAGATCGACCGCGAGTCCGTCGTCCTCGACGATCTCATCGAGGTTGGTCCCGGTGACCAAATCGTCGTTGACGGTATTCTCCGCTACGCCTCTGACGTGGCTGTCGATGAGTCCTCTCTCACCGGTGAATCCGATGCCGTCGATAAGAGCGTTGGGGACATGGTCTACTCGGGTTCCTCGGTCGTGGTGGGGTCGGCGCGATATCAGGCCACCAAAGTGGGCAAGGAGGCTTACGCCGCCAAGCTCGCAGCTGAGGCCAACAAATTCACGCTGACTGATTCCCAGCTCTTCCGCGGCATCAACAAGATCCTGACCTACATTTCCTGGATTCTCATTCCCGTCGGCGCCCTGGCAATCTATACGCAGCTCTTTGTCGCCGGCGATGATTTCAACGATGCGCTGCTGGGGATGGTCGCCACGCTGGTGCCCATGGTCCCTGAGGGGCTTGTCCTCATGACCACCATCGCATTTGCCCTTGGGGTGGTGCGCTTGGGGCGACATCGAGTGCTGGTCAATGAGTTGCCCGCCATCGAAGGTCTCGCGCGTGTCGACACCGTGTGTGTCGACAAAACTGGCACGCTCACCGAAAATGCGATGCAGCTAGTGGAAGTCGACATCGTATCGGGTGACGGTACCTCCCGCGATGAGGTCGACTCCGCACTCATCGATCTGTGCAAGCTCGACGATCGTCCCAACGCAACGGCTCGTGCACTGCTCGATGGGCTTGCGGACGCAGGGGACGTCGTAAAGCATGAACAAGCCAGAACCCGCCCCTTTGCCTCGGCGAATAAGTGGTCGGCGCTGACGTATCACGGCGGTGCGACGTGGGTTTTCGGCGCGCCCGATGTGCTTGTCGACGACTCCGCGGTCGGCATGCAGAAAGCTCGGCAGCTTATGGAGGAAGGACTTCGTGTGCTCCTGCTCGCGCGGACATCAGTTGGGGCAGATGACCTGCCCGGCGGTGCGCTGCGGAAGAGTGGCGAGGTGGAGTTGGAGCCAGTCGCACTTGTCGTGCTGGGGCAGAAGGTGCGTTCAGATGCGGCGGACACGGTGGCCTACTTCTATGAAGAAGGCGTCGAGGTCAAGGTCATTTCTGGTGACAATGACCGCTCCGTGGGGGCTGTTGCACGTGAGCTGGAAATGGAGGGGGCTAACAATCCTGTCGATGCGTCTGAGCTTCCGGTCAGCCGCGATGAGAATAGCGAAGCCAAGCCCACCGAGATCCGCAACGAGTTCGCAGACATTGTGGAGTCGCGGCAGATCTTCGGCCGTGTCACGGCCGAGAATAAGCGCGATATGGTTCATGCGCTGCAGTCGCGGGGGCATCATGTGGCGATGACCGGTGATGGTGTCAATGATGTGCTGGCGCTAAAAGCGGCGAACCTGGGCGTGGCTATGGGCGATGGGGCGCCGGCGACACGTTCGGTTGCGCAGTTGGTGCTGTTGGATAATCGCTTCGCCGTGATGCCGATGATTGTGGCGGAGGGGCGTCGCGTCATTGGCAATATCGAGCGCGTGGCCAACCTCTTCTTGACGAAGACTATCTACTCGGTGGTGCTGGCGCTGGCTGTGGGGCTGTGGGGGATGGATTATCCATTCGAGCCGATTCATGTGACCATTACGGGATGGTTCACGATTGGAATCCCGGCCTTCGTGCTGTCGTTGGCTCCTAACTTGGAGCGTGCGCGCGATGGTTTCGTACGGCGCGTGTTGCGCTTAGCGATACCGGCGGGCATCACGGTGGGGTTGTTGACCTTCATGTTTTGGTTGTGGGCAAACCCGGGAGTCGACGCCAGCGATGCGGCACGAGGGGAGGCGTCTACTGCGACCCTCATTGTGCTGATTGTTTCGGCATTTTGGGTTTTGGTGGTCGTGGCTAGGCCATACACCTGGTGGAAGGTTCTGTTGCTGGCGGTATCGGCAGGAGCCTACCTGTTCATCTTCTCGGTTCGTTCAGTGGCCACAGTGCTTAATCTGTACTGGGTAGGGCGGGAGCTGTTGATTCCCGCGCTGATTGTGGGAGCCATCGGTGCGGGCATTATCGAAGCGCTGTGGTGGTGGCGTCAGAGTAAGCCATTGCCGGAAGAAGCGGAGAACACGAGTACAACGGCGTAAATGGGGGTAGTAAAAACGGCGCCTAAGTATGCAGGTAATGGCGTTTTTGGGGGTGCCTTAAGGCTCGCTGAGAAGTAGTTAGCCGCATTTAACTTCTTTGCTAACTGTGTTCCAGGTAACTTTGTTTCCACACATAATGAAAAATGTGGTGCATGGCACACCCTCGGGGTGGCTGTGCTGGACCTCATTACGAACACCTGCATAACTTCCTGGAAAGGATTAGCCCGTGTCCGCAACTCCCTTGCCGGCAGACCGGCATAAGCCACAGGCGGCCGAGTACCGCTACGTGCAAAACTCAGCGCAGTTCCAAGAGCTCCGCTCTACATTCCGTTCTTTCGCCATCCCGATGACCGTCGCAGGTCTGGTGTGGTACATCGCATTCGTTCTGTTTGCGACGTTCGCGCCAGACCTCATGGCGACTCCCGTACTGGGCAATATCAACCTGGGCATCGTCCTTGGTCTGCTTCAGTTCGTGACCACCTTCGCCATCACCTGGGTGTACATCAACTTCGCCAACAAGAAGCTCGAGCCGATGCAGGCAGAGCTGCGCGAGGCACTGGAAAGCGGAGAAATCGCTGAAATCGTCGCAAAGAAGGAGGCATAGGCATGCTGACTAGTTTCTTTGCTGCAGATGACACTGCAGCAGCAGGTAACCCGATTCTCAACATCGCGGTCTTCGTCGCCTTCATTGTTGCGACCATGTTCATCGTTACTCGAGTGGGCAAGGGCGGAAACAAGGGAGCATCAGACTTTTACACCGGTGGCGCACAGTTCTCCGGTACCCAAAACGGTCTTGCCATTGCGGGTGACTACCTCTCGGCGGCTTCCTTCCTCGGTATCGTCGGCGCCATCGCGCTGACTGGTTACGACGGATTCCTTTACTCCATCGGCTTCTTCGTAGCCTGGCTGGTCGCGCTGCTGTTGGTTGCAGAGCCGCTGCGAAACGTCGGTAAGTTCACCATGGCCGACGTGCTGTCCTTCCGTCTTAAGCAGCGCCCGGTACGTACTGCGGCTGCTATCTCGACCCTCGCGGTGACCCTGTTCTACCTCATCGCGCAGATGGCCGGTGCAGGTTCCCTGGTCGCCGTGCTGCTCAACATCCACGACTCCACTCAGCAGTCCATCGTTGTCGCAGTCGTCGGCATCATCATGGTTGCCTACGTCCTCATCGGTGGTATGAAGGGCACGACTTACGTGCAGATGATTAAGGCCGTCCTGCTGGTCGGTGCTGTCATCATCATGACCCTGATCATCCTGGTTGGCGTTAAGGGCAACTTCTCCCAGCTCCTGCAGGACGCAGTGGACATGCACGCAAGCTCGGATTACATCGCCGAGAAGGGCTACGAAGCCTCCGCCATTCTTGAGCCGGGTCTGAAGTACGGCGGCTCCTTCGTCCAGCAGCTGGACTTCATCTCTCTGGGCCTGGCACTGGTCCTCGGTGTTGCTGGTCTGCCACACGTGCTCATGCGCTTCTACACGGTGCCGACCGCAAAGGAAGCTCGTAAGTCCGTGACTTGGGCAATCATCCTCATCGGTGGTTTCTACCTGCTGACCCTGGTGCTCGGCTACGGTGCTGCTGCACTCGTCGGCCCGGACCGCATCATGGCCGCGCCGGGCGGGGCCAACGCTGCAGCTCCGCTGCTGGCCTTCGAAATCGGTGGCTCCATCTTCATGGCTGTGATTTCCGCAGTGGCGTTCGCTACCGTGCTGGCCGTGGTCGCTGGTCTGGCAATTACCGCTTCCGCGTCTGTCGGCCAGGACCTCTACCAGGCCGTGATTCGCAAGGGACAGGCCACGGAAGCCGAGCAGGTTCGTGTCTCCCGCATTACCGTTATTGTGCTGGGTGTTGTCGCCATTATCCTCGGCATCCTGGCCATGGGGCAGAACGTCGCCTTCCTGGTGTCGCTGGCCTTCGCAGTGGCAGCATCCGCAAACGTGCCGACCATCCTGATGTCCCTGTTCTGGAAGCGCTTCAACACCGCAGGCGCAGTTGCCTCCATGTACACCGGTGTCATCGCCTCGCTGGTTCTGATTATCTTCTCCCCGGCAGTCTCCGGCGCTGAGTCCTCGATGATTCCGTCCGTTGACTTCTCCTGGTTCCCGCTGACCTCGCCGGGTCTGCTCGCAATCCCGCTGGCGTTCCTGGCTGGCATCATCGCCACCTACATGGGTAAGCCGGATAACTTCGATGACCTGGCAGCTGAGATGGAAGTTCGCTCCCTGACCGGTGTTGGTACCGAGGCTGCGGTTGATCACTAATAACCACTGAGCCTTTGGCTGGCAACGCTGCCCGAACAGCTCGGCCAAACTCAATTAACTGAATAGACAAATGCAAAAGCCCCGTTATCGTCACTGGTAGCGGGGCCTTTGTGGTGGGCGCGGGGTCGTCGTCAAGCATGTGCGAATCAGTGCATGATAGTTAATGGACGGGCCTGTTGCCCTGGATCCGCAGGGGCTCGCGGAAGCGAGCACGGAGTCTTAGATATAAGGTGGGAAGGTAACAATCTGGTTTGCCCCACCGCAATAATTGGAGTGTGTATGACTGACAATTCTGGCGCTTCTGAGAACAACAATTCTTTCCGTAGCGCCCTGCATGATGAGCACGTAAGCCTTGGCGCAGAAATGCGCAATGTTGGTGGCTACGAAGTGCCGTTCCGCTACTCTTCGGAAATTGCAGAGCACAACGCAGTGCGTGAGGCCGTTGGTATTTTCGACCTGTCGCTGATGGGTATCATCCGCGTCACTGGTGAGGATGCGGCGGCGTTCCTTGCACACTCCCTGATTTCGGCAATCAAGCCGCTGGCGTTGGGCCGTGCCAAGTACACCATGATTGTGCAGGAAGACGGCGGCATTATTGATGACCTCATCATTTACCGCCTCGGTAGTCACGAATTCATGCTGGTGCAGAATGCCGCAGCCGCTGAAGATGTGTACTCGACGCTGCGCGAGCGCGTTGGTGGCTACAACGTCCAGGTTGAGAGCATGAATGACAAGAATGTGCTCCTGGCCATTCAGGGGCCGAAGGCTGCGAAGCTTCTGCGCCGTCTGCTGCCGCAGGATCTGCACGCGACTCTCGATGGCATGAACTACTACTCTTGCACCCTGCTCGAGGTCGCAGGTGTGGAAATGATTGTTGCCCGAACCGGCTACACCGGTGAGGACGGCTTCGAGATCTTCCCGCCGGCTGACCGCGCCGTCGAGGTCTGGCGTGCAATCATTGCAGCAGGTGGCAAGGTGGAAAACCCGGAGGATCCGGCTGACAACGGCGCTGACCTCGGCCTGCTGCCGTGTGGTCTGGCCTGCCGCGACACCCTGCGTCTTGAGGCCGGTATGCCGCTCTATGGCTACGAGCTGACTCGCGACCGCACTCCGCTGGAGGCCGGCCTGAAGTCCATCATGGGGCCGACCAAGGGGCAGTTTATTGGTCGCAACGCACTGATTAATCGTCCGCAGTCGAAGGAGCTACTGGTTGGTCTGCGTTTCTCCGGTGATGAAGCTCCGAAGCGTGGCACCAAGCTCATTGATGCGGAAGGTAACGAGGTTGGTGTGCTGACTTCCGCCAAGGTGTCGCCGACTTTGGGTCACCCCATCGGTTTTGCATACGTTCAGCGTTGGCAGTCCTCCACTGGCACGGAGCTGACCGTTGAAGGCGCCGACATTACCGCCACCGTCGTTCCGACGCCGTTCTACAACCGCCGTCACCGCAAGTAGGGGAGCGCCACGATTTCTGCTGTGCGGTGGCGAGCCGAAGTTTCCTTCAGGCTCGCCGCTGCCTGAGTGATTCTGCAATCACAAAAATCCGCTGCAGTATTGGGTTAAGTAGCAAAAAGTGTGTCCGCTCGGCGT
>NZ_KV809101.1:0-356 GCF_001812455.1 Corynebacterium sp. HMSC076C10 | reverse complement strand
AGGTCCCAAGGGTTGGGCTGTTCGCCCATTAAAGCGGCACGCGAGCTGGGTTTAGAACGTCGTGAGACAGTTCGGTCTCTATCCGCCGCGCGCGTAGAAACTTGAGGAAGGCTGTCCCTAGTACGAGAGGACCGGGATGGACGTACCTCTGGTGTGCCAGTTGTCCCGCCTGGGGCATGGCTGGTTGGCTACGTACGGAAGGGATAACCGCTGAAAGCATCTAAGCGGGAAGCCTGTTCCAAGATTAGGTTTCTTTTGAGGTCCCCTATAGATGATGGGGTTGATAGGCCGGATCTGGAAGCATCGTAAGGTGTGGAGGTGACCGGTACTAATAGACCAAACATTCAACACACAAA
>NZ_KV809100.1:0-115029 GCF_001812455.1 Corynebacterium sp. HMSC076C10 | reverse complement strand
CCGATTTCAGACACACTTTCTGACCCTTAACCCTGCTTGGGTTGAAGCAGAGGCAGATGCTGAGCTGAGGTTGTTGGCTTGTCCTTTAACTCTCCTTTAACCCTGTCCGGCACTTATGGCCAGGTTTCGGGGACTTGTCGATGGATTCTCCTGACTTATCGATGGTTTTTCGGCACTTATGCGCACGCTGTGGGCCAGGCTCTCTCACTTGTCGATGCGCTATTCACTTGTGGATACGCTGTAGCGCATCGATAGGTGAATAGCGTGGCCATAAGTCGTCGGATGCGTCGGCCAGCTAGCATCGCAGCCAGCTCGCGAGAAGAGGAGCAAAAACCTCAAAAACTGATTTTGTATTGAAAGCAGTAGAAAACTTGAATAGTTTTGAGATGTGCACGAGGGTAGTCGGCCCTATCTCTTAGCTGGCTGTAATGCGGTGCGCATCCCCATCTGGGGCATTGATATAGCGATGTTCAGTCATGAAATTGATTCACGGTCATATTTTGACGATCATTTGGTACCTGTTTATATCGTGAAAAATCAACCCAAGAATGTGTAAGAAGTATTAAGAGAGCTTGCATGGTGAGGAATCTTCTTCCGGGGAAAACCTGACAATTCATAATCGGAGGGCAAGCGTGAAAAGTGTATTTAGAGCAATACTGTTTACCGCAATTATTTTTGAAGGAGTTCTTTTCCTTCTTATGAATGTGGTATCTGGTTTGCCGGGTTGGGTATTCCTGTTGCCGCTGGTGGTGATGGTTGCGGCTTTTCTCTTGCTGTTTGGGGGTATGTGGCAAGACTATCTCAGAAATGGCAGGTCATGGGCTGCTTCACTGTCCGAGACGGCGAAGAAATTTGGTGTACCTCGAAAAATACTAGCGCTACTCGTTTCGGAAGTTGGTTCACTGATAGCTGCTTTCGCATTCTTTAGGCCTCAGAAAAATGTCGACAGTGAAGTCAGAGCCTTCACTGTACATAGAAACCTTCGAACTGTTGTTTTTATGATACTGGCGCTAAGCGTTGTAGAAATCAGCATTGTGCATTTTGCCATTTCTAATGCACTTTGGCGATATTTATTGCTGGTAATTAGTGTTTATGCCGTAGTTCTTCTATCTGGATTTTACGTAACTGTTCGGGACCATCCGCATCTCATAACACCGCAAGGACTCGTACTGCGAAATGGGCGAAGGCTTATTTGCGAAATTCCGTGGTCACAGTTACGTCATGCGAGCTCCGTAACGGCAGGTGAAGGAGGGGACATAGCAATTGACGAGGACGGCAATCTCAGGGTGCCTGTTTTGAGTGAAGTGAACGTCAGATTAGAAGTGGATTCGCAAGTCGTGGCAGAAGATCTTTACAAGGGGCTAATGACCGTTTTCTCGATTGAGATTTACTGCGACGACAAAGACGCATTCCTCCGCAATCTCGCTGAGGAAAGGAATGCTCATTAAATGCTTGGCAGCTTCCAGGTCTGGTAATCAATCCCGGCCTATCGCCAAAACTTGGTCATCCCGCGCTTGTCCTCCATGTTGAACTCAATCATCTTGGCCAGCAGGTCCAGCGGCATGGACTCGGCTTTGCCGTCCTTTGGCCAGGGGAAACGGACCATCATTTTTCCGTAGGAGAGGCCGCGGGCATCGAAGTCGTCGGAGAACTTTTCAATACCAGCGCGTTCCGGGGCAATCGCCATGTGCTTCTTGGCGTAGGAGAAACCGATGATAAAAGTGCCATCGAGCGTGAACATCGGCTGATTCCAGGCAATGCGAACGCCGAGTTCCGGGTACTTTTCATGAACCCATTCCAACACCTCGAGAGCGACAGCACGCTGCGTGTCATCATCCACCCGCGAGAGGTGATCGGCGAAGAACTCGGCGATGGTTTCGTCGGTCATATGCTGAACAGCCACGGCCTGGATTTTACTGTGCCCTCAACTAATAGCCGAGCCATCAACTAACATGACTCCGAGTGGCTACAGATTTGAATACTCAGTTTGATCCCAAAAAGGCGTGGCCAGCGCTATGGACCGTTTTGCTCGGCTTCTTCATGATTCTGGTCGACGCCACCATTGTCACTGTTGGCATCAACACCATCCAGCATGAACTGGGCGGTGAGCTCAACCAGGTCATGTGGGTGACCAGTGGTTATCTGCTGGCCTATGCTGTGCCGTTGCTTATTACCGGCAGGCTCGGTGATCTCTGGGGAGTCAAGCACACCTATGTAGCGGGCCTGGTTATCTTCGTGTTGGCGTCGCTGGCGTGTGGGTTGGCGCCGTCGTTAAGCATGCTGATCATTGCCCGCGTGGTGCAGGGACTGGGGGCCGCGCTGCTGACGCCGCAGACGATGGCGCTGATTACGCAGATGTTTCCGCCGGCGCATCGCGGTGCGGCGATGGGCCTGTGGGGTGCGGCGGCCGGAATTGCCTCGCTGACGGGGCCGCTGGCCGGTGGCGTGTTGATTGAGCTGCTGAGTTGGCGCTGGATTTTCCTCATTAATGTGCCGATTGGGCTGATCGGGCTCGTCTTTGCGTTCCGCTATCTGCCGACATTTGAGACACACCGCAACAAGATTGATTATCTCGGTGTTGTACTCAGCGCGATTGGTATGTTCCTGCTGGTCTTCGGCATTCAGGAGGGGGAGAGTGCCGGCTGGTCCGGTTGGATCTGGGCACTGATTGCCGGTGGCGTGGTGGTCCTGGCCCTGTTCACCCTGTGGGAGGCCAAGACCACGGCCGAACCGCTGATGCCGCTGTCCCTTTTTAAGGATCGCAACTTCACCATCTCCTCGCTGGCCATTGCCGTGATGGGCGCGCTGGTGGTCGCGGTCGGTTTCCCGATTATCCTCTTCGCCCAGAACGCCCGCGACCTATCGACCATCCAGGCCTCACTACTGCTCGTGCCGCAGGCGCTCATCTCCGGTGTCATGGCACCGTGGACTGGGCGAATGCTAGACCGGCTGAAGTTCCGTGAGTTCGCGCTGATCGGTTTTGGGTCCTCGCTGGTGGGCATGCTCGGGTTTCACTACCTCATCCACGAGGACCTCTCCGTGCTGTGGCTGCTACTGCCGGGCGCCGTGTTCGGTGTGGCGAACGCGTTTATTTGGGGCACGCTGTCGACGGCCGCGACCCGCAACATTGACCCGACCCTCGCCGGTGCTGCCTCCGGTGTGTACAACACCATCCGCCAGATCGGCAGTGTGCTGGGTAGCGCGCTGATTGCTACCGTCATGGCTGCGGCGCTCAGCAGCAACCGTGGCGACTTCACCACCGCCATGAGTGATGCCATGTGGCTGCCGGTGGCGCTGTCGGCCGTGGGCGTCGTGGCATCGCTGGGGCTTAAGAATCCGAAGTAAAACGCTCCACCATGTAGTCAGCGATGCCGACGGGATCGGCTAGGAAGTCCCTGGTTGCCCGTACCGCGAGGGTGTCTTCGAAGTGGGTGGTGTCGGCGTCGTCAAGCGAAATGATTGTTGCTTCCGGTGCGGCGAGCAGGATGGGGGAATGCGTCGCCATGATGATTTGTGCGCCGGCTTCCGCGAGCGCGCCGAGGCGGCCGAGGAGTTCCAGTTGGCGTAGGACCGACAGGCCGGCTTCGGGTTCGTCAAGGAAGATCAGTGATTCGGGACTGAAGCGGCGTTCGGCCAGCGTCATGATGGATTGGCCGTGGCTCATCTGGGTGAGGTCTGCCATTTCTCTGCCACCTGGTAGCTGCCCAAGCGACTCGTAATAGCGCGTGAGGTT
Source organism: Corynebacterium sp. HMSC076C10 (assembly GCF_001812455.1). NCBI lineage: Bacteria > Bacillati > Actinomycetota > Actinomycetes > Mycobacteriales > Corynebacteriaceae > Corynebacterium > Corynebacterium sp. HMSC076C10. Next base: position 111,296 of record NZ_KV809100.1, on the reverse strand, counting down.
CAGGTGCGCGTCGCCGCGAAAGAAGAACGTGTCCGGGGGATTGCGCCTGGTCAGCACCAGCGGGACCGGGGAGGTACGCTCTTGCGTCTTGTACCGCGAGCCGCCGTCCGTATCGACGCCCATCGCCGATGCCAACGCCTCCAGCACCGTCGACTTTCCCTTGCCGTTTTCGCCGGTCAAGATGGTAATCGGCGTGGTGAAGGCCATGGGGAAGGGCAGGGCGAGCTTTACGACGTACGCCGGGAGCTCGGCATCATCGTGAATACGGGCATGGCGGAGGTAGATCATGGTTGCGGTAGCTGGTCGATCTGTTTGAGCAGTTCATAGCCGTCGGCGCCTTCAATGAATGGGACCTGCTTGTTCTCCAGCTTTTCAATTGGCACCGCCGTGCCGTGAGAGAGCACGTGCTCGCTGGGAGTGAGGTTGCGGATTGCGATTGCCGCGACCTTGTCGGGATGCTCCGCCGCGGCCGTGCCGTAGATGAGCGGGTCGTACTGGCCATCATCGCCGACGAGAATCCAGTTGATTTCGGGGAAGTCAATAAACAGGTCCCGGAGCCGCACCTTCTTGTGTTCCTTGCCCGAGCGGAACAGGCCGGTGGGCGTTGGCCCCCAATCGGTGAGAAGCAGTGGGCCCTTCGGCAGGTTGTTGCGGTGCAGGAACTTTTTTAGGGTGCTGAAGGTGTTCCACGCTCCGGTGGAGAGATAGATGACGGGAACGTCCGTGTCCTCGTCGATTTTGCTCGCGTAACGACGGCGAAGCTGCGCATAAAACTCGCTGAATCCAGCGACGGCCTTGCGCTCGTCTGTCTCCTTGACCCAGGAGTTGTAGGCGGCGATGAGGGCGCGCGGCAGCATGGTGACCAACACGGTGTCATCAATATCGGAGACGATGCCATATTTGGTCTCCGGGGAGAGGATGAGGACCTCTGCAGGAGTGTCGTTGATGGTGATTTCGTGCCAGCCGGGTTCGAGGCCGTGATTCCTGATTAGTACCTCGATATAGCCGTTGCTATCCGTGGTGGTTTCCACCGTGCGGTCGCCGGCAGTGATGGTGACGGGAAAGTCCGCGAGTTCGACGGTAAAGAACTGCCAAAATCCGCGTTTTTTGTTTCGTTCTTCGTCTCGTTTTTTGGCCGGATCCTTCAGGAGGACACGGCCGAATACGCGCACGCGCTCTGCATTTCCGTACCCGGTGAAACCGATGATTTCCGGTTCCCAACCAGCGTTTTTGGAACGCTTGGCGGCCAGCGCGTTGATCCTTCTCTCGGTCTTGCGGACGACATCTGCCACGGACATGCTTTCCAGGATACGGGTTGACAGGACGGGGGAGGGTGCGCGTAGGTTGGTCGCCCAAGAGAAAAGTCAACCCTTTAGGAGTGTTCTCTTTTTATGCGTTTTTCCGGTAAGTTCATCGCATCCGCCGCTGTGGCAGCAGGCATGATTGCTGCCCCGACCGCCGCCGCTAACGCTGCATCAGTCAGCGCCTGGGATCAGGTTGCGGCATGTGAGTCCGGCGGAAATTGGCAGACCAATACCGGTAACGGCTACTACGGCGGACTGCAGTTCTCGCAGCAGACCTGGAGTGGCCACGGCGGTGACCAGTACGCACCGACAGCTGACCAGGCCACTAAGGAGCAGCAGATTGAGATTGGCGAGCGCGTGCTTGCCTCCCAGGGTGCTGGCGCATGGCCGAACTGCGGTGGTCCGCTGGGTTAATCCTCCCCATCATCAAAGACCAGATCTGGCACAGCCGCGAATGACAGCCACCACTTCATGTAGTGGTCATGGCGTGCTTTCGTCTTCTGAGTAGCGCGTTTGTCAAAAGTCTGTCGCCCGAACCCGGCTAATGGTCCGGCCGGGACGGTCGCCGCGGTAATACCGTCGGCAGAGGACCACACCTCTGAGCCGTCCTCATAAGCGGTGATATCCCAGAGCTTGTGGGTTTTCAGGTTGTGGTGCTTCCTGCATAGGCAGTGCAGATTCTGTGTGTCGGTGGGGCCACCGGCTTCGGGGTCTTCCTGGTTGTACGGCGCGATATGGTCAATATCGCACTTGTACGCTGGGACTTCGCAGCCGGGGAAGCGACATGTTCCATCGCGACCGTGGACGCGGGCGACCTGCGCTGGAGTTGGACGGTAACCATTGGTGGCGCTGTCTGCTGAGAGGCGGACATGCGTCACCTTTTGCATCCACTCTTCCGTGACCAGCGCGCCAAGCCAGCCGGCGCCGTCCAGCCAGGCATCATCACTGTGGGGCTCGCGGAAAACATTGAGCACAACTTCCGCATTGGTGCGCTGGTGGATGAGTTCCACAAATGCATCCGCCTGCGTCATTTCCTCATTCGCGCGGAAGACCGTTTCAATTGCGCACATGGCGAAATAGGCGCGGTCCGGCCGCAGGGTGAGAATGATTTGGGAGTAGCTGTCAGGACGTTCCACCAAAGTCACCGATTCCGTATCGGTGATGGTGGGAATTGTGCCGTCGGCACGAGCACGGTCATCCAAATCCGCAGCAATATCACCAATTTTGGTGGTGAGCGTGCGAGGGCCAATCATCGCTTGACGACGCTTCCGTGGCGTAACCAATGCCAGAATCTTCTTCTCTGCATCGGGTATTTGATCAGGCTCGATGCCGACTACGCCATGTGCAATGATGCCGAGTTGGCGCATGGATAATGCACAGCTTTCCCGGGCATAGGCCGCCAACTGTGGCATTTTCTCCAGCAACAGGCCAATGTCACAGATACGTAGTGCCTCACTGCGAGTGATTCCCAACCGAACGCTGATGCGAGCGGCATGGTTTTCAACGTCATCATCACCTGCGGGGCAGCAGGCTTCAATTAACTCAAGTTGGGCGCGGTTGGTAGCCCGCGCGAGTGCTGAGAGCTCATCTTCAGGATTTTCGTGAGCCCAATATGGTTCGGGTACTTGTTCGGACTTCATTGGATCCCCCTGGTGCTCCAATGGTTGTCGGTTTTCTTTCGAACTTACTTGCTATCATACGGGCATGTTTCTAGTTTGTAAAGAGAAATGAAAGAGAATTTTGAGGAGTTTTCGAAGGTGGTTGGTAGACCATAAAAGCACCGTGCACCTGGGTGTTTATGGGTTGTTCGCGGGGTAGGGGTGGGAAAAACGGTTAAAACACCCGTTCGAAAAAGAAAGCTTGGTAATCTCGCTTTCATAAAAGCAGAGTGCAGATAACGGGGAGTAAAACCATGATTATCCGACACGCAACGCGGGAGGACGCCGCAGCAATCGCGGAGATCTACAACGAAGCCGTAATCAACACCGTCGCCATCTGGAACGATGACACGGTCAGTGCGGAGAATCGCATCGCATGGATGGAGGCGCACTGGAAGAAGGGTTACCCGGTTTTCGTCGCCACGCTTGACGACGAAGTCGCTGGGTATGCCACCTTTAGCGATTTTCGTGACTTCGACGGGTTTCAGTACACGGTGGAAAACTCCATCTACGTGCATCCGAACTTTCAAGGCCGGGGAATTGGTGGCGCACTGTTAAGCGCGACCATCGATGCTGCTCGCGAGGCGGGAAAGCATGTCTTGGTTGCGGCGATTGAAGGCAGTAACGAGGGATCGATAGCGCTGCACAAAAAGTATGGCTTTCAGCATGTTGGGCTACTGCCGCAGGTGGGGACAAAGAACGGGCGATGGTTGGACATGCTGTTGATGCAGGTCATGCTGACAGGCGGGCAGCTACCCGCTCGGCCGCGCGCTTAGCGAAGGGGCCAACACCCATGATCGTGGCGGCACCGGGGCCAACCCAGTCGCCGTAGCCGACGAACTCGATGAGGTCAGAGTCGATGCTGCGGAAAGGGCCGAGCGCTGGGCGGAAACCGGTGCACCAGATGAGGTGGTCCGCGTGGACGTCGTCAAGCGAAGAAAACATGGGCGTCCAGGTGAGTGCGCCGGAGTCGCGGGCTTTGCGGACGGGCGGTAGGACGACGATGTCGCCGATGCTGTCGGTGGCGTCCTGCCGGTAGCGTTTGAACAGGACGCGGCCGTCGACGTCGTCGGGCATCCAGCGTGGTTCGTGGCGGGTGAACCAGGTGGTGTCGATGTTGGAAAGTACCAGTTCAGAGGCTATTTGGGCGCCGGAGTTCGCCGCGCCGACAACGGCAACGCAAGAGCTTTCGAATGGCTCGGGACCTGGGTAGTTGGCCGAATGCCACTGTTTCGCGGTGGTCGTGCCGGGGTAATACGGGACGAAGGGCCGGTTGCCGGTGGCGGCGATGAGCTGGCGGGATTCGAAGTCGCCGGCATCGCTGGTGAGGTGGAAGGTGCCGTCGTGGGAGACGTGCGTGACGGCGACCGGGCGCTGAACGCGCAGTTCGTAGCGCTTTTCGTAGGAGCTGAGGTAGTCAATCACGTGGGAAGCGGGCGGGAAACCGTCATAATTGGGCATCTGGATGCCCGGAAGGTTGGAAAAGTCCGGGGTGGAAAAGAGCGTCAGTGAGGGCCAGACATTGCGCCAGGAGCCGCCGGGAGCGGGCTGATTGTCCAGAATGAGCGGATCAATGCCGCGTTTGTGCAAGTAATAGGCGGTAGCGAGGGCAGCTTGGCCGCCACCGACGATGATGACATCCTCAAGCATGTTTCCAGCATAACGACGAGTGCCGCACCTCGAGCTGTACTACCGTGGAGCACCATGAGCTCGCTGTTTGATCTTTCGGACAAGCCCATCGACGAACTACCCGGTTACCAGCGTACATTCGCGCCGGGCCGACTCACGGTAGGGCTGAGTCTGCCCATCGAGCAGGACGCCGAAGCCGAGCCCAAGGACGCGCTGAGCAACCAGATTCGGCTGATTCAGAAAGTCGAACGCGCAGGCATCGCGGCGGTGTGGGCACGCGACATCCCGCTGCGCGTGGAAACATTCGGCGACGTCGGCCAGGTCTACGACCCCTGGATGTACCTCAGTTACATCGCCGCACACACCACCGACATCGCGCTCGGCACCGGTGCAGTCGTCGTGCCCTTCCAGCATCCGCTGGTGATGGCCAAGCGCGCTGCCACGCTGGACAGGCTTTCCGACGGTCGTTTCCTCTTCGGCGTTGCCACTGGGGACCGACCCGAGGAGTTTCCCGCCTTTAACCAGGACAAAGGCAAGCGGGGTGAGCGTTTCCGCGAGCATATCGAGGTCTATGAAAAGGCCCTCAGTACTAGCTACCGGCCCATCCGCTGGTCCGAGGGCAAGATGGGCGGATCCGATGTGGTGCCCAAGCCACTGGCACGCCGAGTTCCGCTGTTGGCCACTGGCTCCTGTCAGCAGAGCCTGGAGTGGAAGGCCGCGCATACCGACGGGTGGTTCATGTACCACAAGGGCCTGGAGATGCAGAAGAAAAACATCGCCAACTGGCAGGAGGCTGTGGCTCAGGAGTGCGGTGAGGACGTGTTCAAACCATTCCTGGAATCACTGTGGATTGACCTGCATGAAGATCCCGACGCCCCCGCGCAGGGCGGCCACTTCGGGTACCGCCTTGGTCGCAACAAGCTCATTGAACTGCTGCAATCCCAGCGACAGCTCGGCATCAATCACGTCAGCATCAACTTCCGCACCTCGAAGCGAGATGCGGAAGAACAGATTGATGAGCTGATCGAGTATGTGCTGCCGGCGCTCGATGAGCTCCCTACACAGACTCCGTAGCGCCCTGCCACTGATTAATCCCGCGGTCGACAGCCCACTTGTCGATTTCCGCGAGTTCTTCATCGCTAAACGGTGCAGCGTCCAGGGCGCCGAGGCTGTTCTTCAGCTGCTTCACCGAGGATGCACCGATCAGGGCTGAGGTCACTTCGTCACGGCGGAGCACCCACGAGATGGCCATCTGTGCCAGGGACTGGCCTCGTCGTGAAGCAATGGCGTTGAGCTCGCGGATGGCGGTGAGCGTGTCGTCGTTGAGGAACCCCGAGTTCATCTTGTGCGCCCCGAGACGCGAGGACTCCGGCACGCCATCCAAGTAGCGGTCGGTGAGAAGCCCCTGCGCAAGCGCGGAAAAGGCGATGACGCCCATGCCTTCGTCGGCGCAGGTTGCCAGCAGCTCGTCCTCGATCCAGCGGTTGAACATGGAGTAGCTCGGCTGGTGAATGGTCAGCGGTGTGCCCAGCTCACGGGCAATTTTCTGCGCGCGGCGAGTGAGCTCGGGGGAGTAGGAGCTAACGCCGACGTAGAGCGCGCGACCCGACCGGACGAGGAAATCGAGGGCGGCGACGGTTTCCTCGATAGGCGTATCCGGGTCGGGGCGGTGGTGGTAGAAAATGTCCACATAATCCAGGCCCATGCGCTTCAGCGAGGCATCGCAGCTGGCCACGAGGTACTTCCGCGAGCCGCCGAAGCCGTAGGGGCCATCCTGCATGTACCAACCGGCCTTGGAGGAAATGATCATTTCATCGCGGTAGGGAGCGAAATCCTTGGCCATGATGCGACCGAAATTCGCCTCCGCAGAGCCCTGCGGTGGGCCGTAATTGTTGGCGAGGTCGAAGTGCGTGACGCCGTGGTCGAACGCGGTGCGCAGGATTTCACGCTGCGTCTCGAGCGGTCGGTCATCACCAAAGTTATGCCAAAGTCCCAGTGTAATGGCTGGAAGCTTCAGCCCTGTACTGCCGGAGCGGTTGTACGGCATCGTCTCATAGCGGTTTTCATCGGCGCGGTACACGTCTGGGTAAGCCATGTCTACGAGGGTACGCGTGCTTAACGACGGGTAGTTGCGCACAAGGTGGCCGACAACGAGGCGCGTGGCCGAATGGCTACCCCTGGAAGTAATAAAAGTGAGCTTGCTGGGGAACAACTGGGGCAGTTCGTCCGACTAATAAGGCATGACTTCAATAGCCACAGGCGATGCCGCTGGAACGCCAGCCGCAAACCCCGTCGCACAGACTCAGAAAAATGGTGGACCACGAGCATTACTGCACCGAATCCATGTCGTTGCAGGCATCCTCGTTGCGCCACTACTCGTTATTGCAGCTATCACAGGCGTGGCGTATGCCCTCGCCCCGAGCATAGAAAAGGTGGTTTACCACGAAGAACTAACTGCAACATCAAGCCTTCCCGCACAACCACTGGAAAAGCAGGTTGAGGTCGCGCAGCGTGTGCACCCTGACCTGCCGGTGACCGCAGTGCAGGTCCCGGAAAAGCCGGGGCAGACAACGCGAGTCATGTTCAATGACGAGCAGCTGAAGTCGGAGTCCTACCGACATGCGGTGTTCGTTGACCCAGGCGACTTGAGCATCAAGGGTGACCTGGTGCAATACGGTTCCTCGGCGGCGCTGCCACTGCGGGCGTGGATCTCGGAAGGGCACCGCAGGCTCTGGATTGATAGCAACTTTGGTCGCCTCTACTCCGAGACGGCAGCATCCTGGATGGGCGCACTGGCTATTGGTGGCCTCTGGCTCTGGTGGGACCGTTCGCGTCGCAAGCGGACACAGGGAACAAGTAAGAGGGCGCATCATATGCGTCGTCACGCGAATGTTGGCGTGGCGGTTAGCGTTGGACTTCTGTTCCTGACTGTCACCGGCCTGACGTGGTCGTGGGTGGCTGGAACGGGCATCGCAAAGCTGCGCGAGACGATGGACTGGTACGCACCGAAACCAGCCATGACTGCGACTGCACCAGCGAATTATGACTGGTCAGAGGCAGATAGTGTTATGAACCTCGCACGTGCCGAGGGGCTGGCCGGGAAAGTCGAACTGACTCCACCGGAAGCTGGCACGGTGTGGATGGCCAAGGAAGCCCGCGAGGAGTGGCGGATGGGTATTGAGACCGTCACCGTTGACGGGTCGACCGGAACGATGGTTGATCGGATTCACTTTGCGGACTGGCCGCTGCCGGCGAAGCTGACCGAATGGCTGATCAACGCGCACATGGGCATCCTGTTCGGGTGGGTGAATCAGCTGATCCTGGCGCTGATTGGTGTCGCTCTGTTGGCGATGATTGTGCGCGGTTACGCCATGTGGTTTGGGCGCGGTCGAGGTGGCCGTCCTGGCAGGCTCCCGGCGCCGACGCGTTGGCGGGACATTCGCCCGGGAGTTGCAGCGGCCGTTGTGGCGCTGCTGATTGCCTACTCGGTGGTTGCACCACTGTTCGGTGTGACTCTCGTTGGCTTCGTGATCGTTGATTGGGTCTGGCGGAAGCTGCGGAGAGGTTAGTGTAGGTTCTGTCGCCTTCGGGTTCCCTGTACCTAACGGCGTGGTAAGACCCATGAAAAACACTCAGGAGGGTAAACGCATGACAAGGTATTGGGATCACAGTGGCAGTATCTACAAAGACGACGGCCAGGAAGACTGGTGCGTTTACAATCCGTCTTTGCGTGATTGGGAGCGCACCCCGCGCGCTAAGGAAGCCTACGACAAGGCAGGCCAAGACTCGTTCGACCCCATCACCGAGCAGCAGGCACTCGCTGAGATCGCAGAGCAGCAGGAACGCTACAACAAAAAGATTGAGAACAAAGTCAAGGAACTGCGCGCGAGAATGAAATCGGTCGGCGCGCAGGTTAGGCAGGCTGACGAACAGCCGTATCCAACTTTTACTGAGCAGTCCGCCGCATACCGTGAGGGCGCGCAGGCCTACAACGAGGGCAAATCTTGGCGCGATAACCCGCATGCCCCCGACTCAGGTCTAGCCGCCCCGTGGTGCATGGGTTTCAATACCCGCAAGCAGCAGGTAGCGGAGATCAGGGCACAGCGAGCCGCCGCTGCGAAAGAGGAAAACTAGGCCCTGGCCGCAAAAACGCTCAACCAAAGCTCTAAATTCCTCACAAATTCCCGGTTCCAGCCCCGCTCAATCTGTTACACTTAGCAAAACGAAACTCAGGAGCTTGGTGTGCAGTACTTTTTCACGGTTCATGGCCGCAGAGATATTAACGCGTATGACTCTGATGAGGAAATGCACGCTGCCTTTGAACGGGTTGGACGCTTCAATCAGAAGCTTCAGGACGAAGGCCACTGGGTTATGTCCGGCGGGCTGGTACCGCCGGAGGATGCCATGACGGTGCTGCCGGATGGTTCACATAGCGATCTGCCGTACTACAACGCGATGACGTTCCCGTCAGCTTTTTGGATCGTCCAAGTCGCAGACGAGCAAGAGGCCATCAACCTAGCCCACGAAGCCGCGGAGGCGTGTGCGCAGGCCGTTGAAATGCGCGCCGTCGCCGATTAACTCACCGCAGCCCGTGCACCCGGCGCATGATGGTCAACATCGCTTGCGTCGGGATTCGCCGCATGAAGGGCACTGCAACGCTTGCCGACGACCCCCGCGCCACCAGAGCCAAAGGTCGCTCGGCAGCCACCTCGCGCATAACCACCTCAGCAATCTCCGAAGCGGGAATGCCATCTTCCTCATTGGCATTCAACTTCGTCAGCATGCGGTGGACATCAGCAGCGTAAACGGAGCCCTCATCGCCATACGTCGTCCGACGTGTAGAAATCCCCGTGTTGATGGCACCCGGCTCGACAACCGTCACCCCAATACCGAACTGCGCGACTTCACCGCGCAACGAAAGCCCAAAGCCGCGGATAGCGGCCTTCGTCGCCACATAGGAAGAACGGTAGGACAGCGGCAACCCGCCGAGCATCGAGCCAACCAGCACGATTCGGCCACGACCGGCCTCGCGCATGCCAGGCAGCAGCTGCTGTAACAGCTCCACCTGCCCCAGAACACTGACTTGGAAGAGACGCTCAAGCGCCTCGCGGGGTAGCTCCTCGAAAGCGCCCGACTGGCTCTCACCGGCGTTGGCGACGACGACGTCGTAAGGCCCGTGGGCGACCACAGCGGCGATGTCGTCGGCGCTGGACATGTCGAGCGCCACCATCTGCACGCCCTCGGGGTGCGGCGCCTCCGCGCCCCTGCGGGACGTACCAACGACCTCGAAACCGGCCTCGACCAGTGCCTCCGCGCATGCCCAGCCGATGCCGGAGGAAGCGCCGGTCACTAACGCACGGCCGCCACCTACACTCGGCAGTTTCGGTCCGCGGGTGATATTTGCAAAAGCACCGGTCAGGCCACCAATCATCGAGCCTGCACCGCCTCAATGGTCATGCCGCCCGCGCGGAGACGGCGGGATAGGGCGTCGCCAAGCGCGACAGTGGGAGTGAGCACGCCGGTAGCGTCTGGCAGATCGTCGTGGACGAGCGCAAGGGCGGCGCTGGAAATCATGATCGCGGTGCCTGCGTACCCCGGGTCTTCCTCGAGCGACACCTTGGAACGCCAGTGAATACCGGAAGTATCGACGGTGTAGGCCTCGATGGTGAAGCGTCCCTCGGCCTGTTCTTCAGCGCTTGGGCCCTCGCCCGGCTTCGGCAGCTTCTTATCAATGAGCTTGGCCGTCGGCCCGAACGCCATCGCCGCCAGCGCCAACCTGCAGACAGCCGCGAAAATATTTGCGCGCACGAAAGCCTTCGGACCACGGCCGACATTGAGTAGCTCGCGGTAGCGGAAGGAATCACCGTAATCCGCCAGCATCGCTGAGCGCTGAACAATGCGGGTGTTGAAAGGCGACATGAAGAAGGGTGCTCGCCAATGGCGACGGAAGCGCGCCGGGCGCAGGTCGACGCCGAACTTACCCTGGTCGGGGCCCGGCTCAGCCAGGGCGTACTGATCGGCGATGATGCGACGCAGCTTGGGGTCCTTCTTGGCCTGTGCAAGCTGGACGCGGACCGAATCGATAGTGCCGCCGGAGACCCCGCCCTTGACGTGCTTGAACAACAGGGTTGTCTCACCGAGCTTGGTGTGGGCCGCCTCGTGGAGCTCGCGGACAGCGACGTCGGAAGGAATCGAGTCGAAGCCGCAAGAGTGGACAATCTTCGCTCCGGTCTGCTGTGCCACCTCGTGGTTATTCGCGATGGAGTCGTGGACGAACAGCACCTCGCCACACAGGTCGACGTAGTGAGTACCGGCCTTGGCACACTCGGCCACCAGGGTGCGACCGTACTTCGCATACGGCCCCACAACGGTCAGCACCACCTTTGTACTGGCTGCAAGCTGAGCCACCGCTTGCTGGTCGGCGGCATCCGCAACAATGACCGGCCAGTCCGATACACCTGCGTTCTCCGCGACGTCGGCAAGCTTCTGGGCGTTCCTGCCTGCCAGCGCCACCTTCGTCTGACCGGCGTGTTTAGCCAGATAGTCCACAATCAAGCGGCCCACGAAACCCGTGGCACCGTAGACGACGATGTCGTACTCGCGGTCGTGGTTGCGACTCTGTGGCTGTGCGGAAGAAGTAGTCATGCCTACGAAACTAATAAAACGAAAGCGATACCGCGGGCGAATTAAAAAGGTTTTCTGAATCCGTGTATTCAGCGAGGGGTTTGGAGGGAGGGCTAACGTAGGACAAGTGACTAGCGCTAACGAAAACCCCGAACAGATCGAAGGACTACGGCCAGAAGATCCCGGATTCCGTCGCGCGCTTATTGCTGTGCTTTTCGCTGGCTTGGCATCGTTCCAAGCGCTCTACGCAACGCAGGCGCTACTGCCCACGCTTTCCGACGAGCTATCGGTCGACCCCGCCACCGCCGCGCTGACGGTATCCGCCACCACCGGTGGCTTGGCCTGTGCGATTATCCCGGTGTCCATTTTGTCGGAGCGCTTTGGGCGCAGGCGCGTCATCGTCATCAGCGCATTTGTGGCAACGCTACTGGGGCTCGTGGTGTCAATCGCGCCGGGCATCGGTTCGATGATTGCGCTGCGCCTGTTGCAGGGCATTGTCATTGCCGGTGTGCCCGCAGTGGCTATGGCGTATGTCAGTGAGGAAGTCCACGCCGACCACGTCAGTCGCGTGATGGGGCTGTATATCTCGGGCACGACGGTCGGTGGCCTGCTCGGCCGTATCATTCCGTCCATTGTGCTGGAGTTCGCCTCCTGGCGGGTGGCGATTGCGGTCTCGGCGACGGTGGCGTTCATCTTCGCCATTCTGACCTGGTACTTCCTGCCGCAACAGCGCAGGTTTAAGCCGAAGAAACTGTCGTTTGCAGGGGAGGGGCAGGCCATTGCGCGACACTTGCGCGACCCGCGCATCCTGGCGCTGTGCGCCCTGGCGTTCCTGTTTATGGGAGCGTTTGTCTCCCTGTACAACTACCTGGGCTTCCGGCTGGGCGATAAGTTCGGGCTCTCCCCGGCACTGGCAGGGTTCGTATTTATTCTCTACCTGTCGGGCACGTGGTCGTCGGCACGCGCGGGTGTGTGGGCGAAGACGGTGAGCCGCCGTCGCCTCATCGCCATTGCGACTCTGGCGGCGTGCATGGGCCTGGGGCTGGCGCTGCTGCCGTGGCTGCCCGCGCTGATCGTGGGCGTGCTCGTGTTCACGGCATCGTTCTTCGTGGCCCACTCGCTGTCCTCGTCCGGTGTGGGGCTGGTGGCGCAGCGCGACCGCGCCGAGGCATCATCGATGTATCTGTTCAGCTACTACGCGGGCTCGTCCATTGTCGGTTGGGTATCCGGCATGGTGTTCAGCCGCTTTGAGTGGGCAGGGCTGATTCCGTGGCTGGTGGCGCTGTCCTTCATCGCGGGCGCGTGTGCCGTAGCGGGGTTGAAGCCGCGGCGCTAAGGGTAACGCGGTAGGGGGAAAATCGCCAGCAAGGTACATTTAGACACCAAGAAACGAACCCTTAATGTAAAAAACGGTGATTTTTTACATTAAGGGTTCGTTTTTAGGGCACTATATGTAGAAAGCATCATGTAAAAAGCATTGGAAACAGAAGGGGGAGACTCGCCGTGAAGCACTATCCGCTTAAGAGGATCTTCCACATGTCTGCACACGATGCGGAACAGGCAGTGGAGAGCGAGTACCAGTCACGCAAAGACTCCCCGTCGACGATTCAGTGGCACTTTCCGCTGGGGCAGTGGCCACTCTTTTGCTGCATTACAAGCGATCTCGCAGCCAGGGTTGAAAAGATTCTGTCTCTAGAGCTGCAGATTTCACAGTTGTGGAATCGTCTGCCGGGTGCCGCGCGGACTCACTATCTCTTCAATCTGCTCCTGGCCGAGGTGGTAGCCACCAATGAGATTGAGGGGATTCACTCCACACGGCGAGAAGTCGCCGAGGCGTTGGACAACACTTCGGGAACCCAGCACAAGCGCTTTCATGAGTTCAGTCAGCTCTATTTCCGGCTGGCAAACGATGAGCGGATTGAGTTTCCGACAACGCTCACAGGGATCCGGCAGCAGTACGATCAACTTCTCGGCGATGAAATTGCCAGCGAGGATGAGTTAGACGGTGAACTCTTTAGAGCATCAACGGTCACGATTACCGATGGGCAACGACAGATTCATCGCGGTGTTGAAAGTGAAGCTGCCATTCACCAACTTCTCAATGAGTTCCTGGAAACGGTGAATTCCTCAGAGGACAATCGGCTTATTCGAATCCTGGCAAGCCATTTCATGTTCGAGTTCGTTCACCCGTTTTATGACGGCAATGGTCGGATGGGGCGTTTTCTGCTGTCAGTGGCTTTGCGGGAGACACTCTCACCTGCCACAGCGCTGACTATTTCTCGCCAACTCGCTGAGGATAAAGCGAAGTATTACAAGGCTTTTACCACTACGGAAGACCCAATGAACCGGGGCGAAGTCACGTTCTTCGTCGAGGTGATGGCTGATGTCATTCTGAATGCTCAGCAGTATTTGCTGGAAGAGCTGCAGATGAAGTCCCACCAGTGCGAGAAGCTTGAACAGCGGGTAGCTGAGCTAACCAACTCGCCCGAGCAGGCACTGTCCGTGTCACTGACAGACAACGAAATCGGGACGCTGTTTGTCCTGGCACAGGTTCGGTTGTTCGGACCTGATTATGGAATCAAGCTCGAACACGTCGCCGACACCATCGGCAAGGAGAAGCGGACAGCGCGAAAGTATCTCGCCGAGTTAGAGGCTCAAGGACTGGCAACGCCGACGAGCCGTCGCCCGCTGCGATTCCAGCTGGCGCCGGCTGGCGTAGACCTTCTAGGCCTTGAACCCACCGAACACTAATCTGCTTCCGGAACCTACTTCTGGCCCACAATCAGCTCAGTGCCTTCGGCTGAAAGCGATGCCTGGCCAGCGGGCTTACGCGACGGGCCAGAAACAACCTCACCAGTAGCAATGTCAAAGTGAGAGTTGTGGTTCGGGCAAATCATCACACCATTGCTGACCTCGGTGATACGGCCATTCTGGTGCGGGCACGAGCTGGAGAAAGCGGCGAACTTGCCTTCCTCCGGCTGCGTGACGACGTAATTGCCGATCACCACACCGCCGCCAACCGGAATGTCGGCAGCGTCAACCTTCTCCACCGCAGACTTTGGTGCACAAGCGGCTACGAGTGCGCCAGCGGCAGTGGCGGCAGTTCCCAGGAGGAAACGACGACGGGAGCACGGGGAGACATCAGAACTCATGGCATTGAGATTACCTCTATTTCGCGACCTTTATTTCTGATAGGAGCGCTCACCGAAGATGGCGCGTCCCACACGCACGGTGGTCGCCCCCTCGGCGATGGCTTCGCGGTAGTCGCCGGACATACCCATTGACAGTTCGTTGAGGCTGACACCCTCCGGCAAATCCCCGAGCAGACTGTCCCGCAGCTCCCGCAGCTCCGCGAAGGTCTCGCGCACATTCGGATCATTCTGGGCCGCGATGGTCATAAACCCGCGCAGACGCAGGTTCGGGTATTCGCCATCGGGGCCAAACATGCGGACAAACTCCGCCGCGTGGCTCGGCGCCAGACCCGACTTCTGCGGCTCGCGGGAGGCATTGACCTGAATCAAGACATCGAGCGTGCGCTCGGAATCGGCCAAGCGACGCTGCAGTGCTCCGGCCACCTTCGGGCGGTCCAGAGCCTGAAACTCATCAGCACAACTGACCAAGTGGCCGGCCTTATTCGTCTGCAGTGGACCAATGATGGCCATATGTGGTGCCTTGTCGCCGAAGGCCTCCCGGAATGCCTCCGCCTTGGCCACCGCTTCCTGGACGCGGTTTTCCGCCAGGCCAGCGCAGCCGGCTGCTGCGAGCTCCGGCCAGGATTCCACCAGGGCGTCGACAGGCACAGTCTTGCTGACGGGCAGCAGGCGGACCTCGGAGGGCTGGCGCCCAGCTCGTCGGCAAGCGTCGTCGATCTCGGAGCGAACCTTGCGATAGTTTTCCACGAACATACCTCCCACTCTAAGGCCTGAGTAGGAAGAACTGTGCGGTAGTGTCGAATCATGCTCATGGACAGACTCTCGACGCTTTCCGTCATGCAGAGACGGATCTTGGCAATTGTATTTGGGCTGGTGTCGCTGGTCGTTGTCATCGATCTCATCTATCTTGCGGCAACTGCCTACATGATGGACCTCGAGGTCTTCCAAGACGCCGGCTGGGCACTACGACGAGACCAGGATCTCTACTCACCAGAGTTTCCCACCAGATCGGGTTTCCGCTTCATCTACCCACCGTTTGCGGCGCTGCTGTTTTACCCGCTGACCTGGGCGGGGCCGGTGACCCTGCAGATCATCTGGACGTTCGCCACGCTGGCGGCGGTGTGGGCGATGCTGTGGATGGTCTTCACTCGTCTCGGCTCTGAGCGTCCGAAGCTGATGGCTACCTGCGTGCTCGGTGTTGTGATGCTGCTCGACCCGCTGCGCGCCAACGTGCTCTTCGGGCAGATCAACGTCTTCCTCGCGCTGCTGGTGGTCTCCGATGTGCTGGGCTTTTTGCCCAAGAAACTGCGTGGACTGGGCGTGGGTATCGCGGCGGGAATTAAGATCACCCCCGCGGCATATGCGCTGGTGTTCCTCATGCGCCGTGACTTTGCGGCCGTGGCCAAGAGCTTCTGCTGGTTCCTGGTGACCGTCGCTATTGGTTTCGCCGTGCGCTTTAAGGAGTCCATCTACTTCTGGACCGATGAGTTCTTCGCCGGCAACCGCGGTGGCGCCCCGACCTATGAGGCCAACCAGGCGTTCAGTGGTCTGCTCGCCCGCGCCGGGGTGGAGGGTACCGCGCTCGATATTGGCATCTACGGTTTCTTCCTCATCGGTGCCATCGCTGCTGCTTTCGTGGCGTGGATCTACCACCGCAACGGCTATGATGTCGCAGCCCTTGGTTTCGTTGCGCTGGCGGTCAGCTTCGCCGGGCCATACGCGGTCAGCCACCACTGGTCGATCGTCATGGTCTTCGTGCCGCTGGTGCTCTTCGTCCGCGAGATTGGGCACATTATTGTCGGTGTCCTGTTCATGATCGCCCACTGGTGGGCACCGTACAAGGTGTTCGTGGGCAATGACTTCGGCCACGCTGCCAATGTGGGGCAGTGGTTCTACGGCAACATGCAGGGAATCATGGGGGGCGTGCTCTTCTTCACCTGCCTGGGCTACGCAATCTACCTCTGGCGCAAGCCCAGTCGCGTGCGGGCACAGGCAGCTGCTTAACGACGGGCTTGCTTAACGACGGCGCTTCGTTCTCGCAGTAGCCTGCTCCTCCCACGGGTTCTCCGGCCACGGGTGCTTGGGGTAACGGCCCCGCATCTCGGAGCGAACCTGTGCGTAGGCGCCATTCCAGAAACTTTCCAAGTCTCCAGTGACCGCGAGTGGTCGCTGAGCCGGTGACAGCAAATGCATTGTCACCGGCTTTTCCAATACCTGCGGGGTCTCCGCCAGGCCGAAGCACTCCTGCAACTTCACGGCGAGCACAATCTTTGCCTCAGGGTTCGTGGGGTCCTCCGGGTACTCCAGGCGAATCTTCGAACCGGAGGGGACCTCTAGGCGTTCGGGCACCAGCCGGTCGAAGTCCGAAGCCTCCGGCCAGGGCAGCAGGCGGCGGAGGTGCTCGGCATCTAGCTTGGGTGGGGTCGGGCGGTCCAGCTCGCCAGCAAAGAGGAGCTCGGCCTGGGCCGCGAGCCCTGCGGGGGAGACATCCGGCCATGGGGCACCGCGATGAGTGTGGAGAAAGGCCATGCGGCGGCGGAGTTGTTCGGTGTCGCGGTCGAGGTTGGGGGAGGCGTCGGTAAGCGTGCCGGCAAGCCAGGCGGAGTTGGCGGCGATGCACTGCTCGGGCGTCGGGGAGACCTGGCGGGATGACAGTTCGATGGCGCCGAGCAGGTCGCGCTCGCGGGCACGAACGCGGCCCTGTTCGACGCGCGCGGTGGTTTCCGTGTGGGCGAGGTGGCCGGCGGCGAGCATGGCGATTTCCAGGTCAATCGCCTCGCCGTCGCGAATCAGCGCGCGCCCATGGGAGAGCCGCGAGATGTCGGCGGCCGCGATCCATTCGTGGCCGTGCAGATCGGAACTGCGGGCTAGCTCTGCTGCGGTGCCGCCGGTGAAGAGGTATTCGTCGGAGTTCGCACTGCGGCGTCGCCCGATGAAATCCGGCCACGCCAAGGCCGTGACCAGCGCGGGGATGTCCGAGGGCAGTAGGTTGGCGGGGGCCTCAGTATCCAGCTCAATGCGGCGCACCTGCTTGGCCAAGCCGCGGGCATCGGTGAGTTTCTCCACCGCGCGTGCGACCGCGCCCGCGTGCTCCGGCATCATGGCCGTAGCCGTCAGCAGCGCGTGTCCCATGCGCGGATGCACCGGCAGGGTAGCCAGAGTACGGCCGAGTTCCATGATGTCACCGTCCTCATCAACAGCGCCCAGACCAGTGAGAATGCGGCTTGCGACCTCCGCGTGGTGGGGTGGTGGGGCGTCGAGAAGCTTCAGTCCCTGCATCCCAGGCGTGCCCCACGCGGCGGCGTCGAGGAGTGCTTGGGTCAGGTCGGCGACCTCGATTTCCGGCGCGGGCCAGGCGGGAAAGGACGCGAATTCCGACTGGGAGACGCAGCGCACCACGATGCCTGGGCCTTCACGTCCCGCTCGGCCTGCGCGCTGGTTCGCCGAGGACTGTGCACACGAGCTGGTGACCAGGCCGGAGAAGCCACGCGCAATGTCGAGTCGCGGTCCGCGCGCGAGGCAGGCGTCGACAACGGCGCGCACGCCCGGCACAGTCACGGATGATTCCGCAATCGCGGTGGACACAATTACGCGTCTACCATCCGCTTGCCGACGGAACACGCGGTCCTGCTCCTCGGAGCTCTGCTGGCCGTGCAGCGTCAGCACCGCCATCTCCGAGGAGTCCGCGATATAACCGGCGCAGCGTTCCACCTCGCGGATGCCGGGGAGGAAAACCAGCACATCACCGGCGGCTTCTTCCGCGAGTGTGCTGGCCTGTGCAGCAACGTGCTGCAGGAAGTCGTCGGTCACACCGCGTGCATCCAGCCGCTGCGGAAAGGGCGCGTAGCGGATGTCCAGCGGGAAGATCTCTGCCTCCGCCGCCACAATGGGGGCCGGGGTGGAGCCGCCGAGCAAGGCCGCGAACTTCGGTGCGTCCACCGTTGCCGACATAGCGACAAGGCGCAGGTCATCGCGGATATCCCGCAGGTCGCGCACCATCGCCAACACCAGGTCGGTGTCCAAGCCGCGCTCGTGCACCTCATCGATGAGCACCGCGCTGGCATCCACGTCGCCGTCGCGCAGCAGTCGGCGCAGCAGCACACCGGGAGTGACAAACTCAACGCGGGTGGTGCGGGAAACTTTTGCGTCGCCACGCACCGAGTAGCCAACTTCCTCACCGAGCTTCGTGCCCGACAACTGCGCCAACCGCCGCGCCGCCGAGCGCACCGCCACGCGCCGGGGAGCCGTGACCACAATGCGGCCACCCAGGGTGTTGGCCACCGCCGGTGGAACCAACGTGGTTTTGCCGGTGCCCGGTGGGGCCTGGACTACTACGTCGTGGTCGCGCACGGCGTCGGCAAGCGAGGCGAGCTGCGACGCGAACGGCAGGCCTGCAGAAATGTTCTGCAAATTGAACTGGAAATCGGTGCTCATAGAACTGGTAGTAACTCCGGAAAGGCGGGTAAAGTGCCCGCATATGCAGGACTTATCTCGTTTTGGTTGGCTTTCAGTGGGGGCGGCGGTCGTCACCATCGCGCTGAAGTTTTGGGGCTACACTCTAACCGGATCGGTGGGCCTGCTTTCCGACGCGACGGAGTCGATTGTCAATCTGGTTGCGGCAGTTGTCGCAATTATCGTGCTCAAGGTTATCGCGCGGCCCGCGGACCGCGATCATGAGTTCGGCCATTCCAAGGCAGAGTACTTCTCGGCCGGGCTGGAAGGTGCCATGATCTTCGTGGCGGCGGCGGCCATTATTTATGTCTCCATCGAGCGGTTGGTGAACCCGCAGCCGATTGAGCAGATTGGCCTGGGCCTCGTCGTGACCGTAATTGCCTCGGTGATCAATGGTGCGGTGGCGCTGGTTCTGCTTAAGGCCGGGCGCCACCACAACTCCCTGGCGCTGACCGCCGACGGTAAGCATCTGATGACCGACGTGTGGACCTCCGCCGGCGTTCTGGCGGGTGTGGCTCTGGTGTGGGCTACCGGCCTGTGGTGGCTCGACCCGATTATCGCGCTGGCCGTGGCCGTAAACATCCTGGTCACCGGCTACAAGCTGCTGCGCGATTCCGGTAACGGCCTGATGGACAAGGCCATGGAGGGCGACGACCGCGTGGCGGTGGATGAGATTTTGGCCTCGCACCGTGACCGGAGTCGTGGCATCGACGTCCACGAAATCCGCACTCGCGAGTCGGGGCATCAGAAGTTCATTGAGTTTCATGTGCTGGTGCCGGGCGCGTGGAGCGTGGAGCGCGGTCACGATGTGCTTACCGCGATGGAAGATGAGCTGCGGGAGCGTTTCCCAGGTGTGCATATCTCCTCGCATCTGGAGCCAATTGAGGACGAACGCGCCTATGGGGATGTGCAGTTGTAGCGCGTGTGAGGCAAATTCCACGAAAGCGCTGAAAGTGATGAGCCTTACACTTTAAGATTGTGTATACAAAATCATGCACTGTTTAAGTCCACTCGAAGGAACTGCATAAATGACCTCCGAAGCCTCAACCACTTCCACTGGGGATAGCCGTTTTTCCGCGAAGAGTCCGAAGTTGCCGGAGCCGTGCCCTCGGCAGGACATCATTATTCCGGCTAATGACCGCGTCCTGCTGCGCGGAACCATGTTCCGCCCGAAGGAGAACCCAGAGAACATTCCCAACGGCATCATCACCGTTCACTCCGGTACCGGTGTGCCGCAGGGTTTCTACCACCGTTTCGCTGAGACCGTGGCAGAAAAGGGCTACGGCGTTATCACCTATGACTACCGCGGAATTGGCCAGTCCGCTCTGAAGACTGACCAGAACAATGAAGACATCCGGATGTCGGACTGGATCACCAAGGATATTCCGGGTGTGATTGAGTGGGCCAAGGAGACCTACCCGGACGTGCCGCACTTCGCTGTCGGCCACGCGGTTGGCGGTCACGGCATCGTCTACGCCGGCTCCGAGGGCACCTATGACGCAGCGGCGTTGGTCAACTGCCGCGGTATGCGTATTTCCAAGGTGCCGTCCGTGGCGGGAAAGGTCCGCGCATTCTTCATCTTCAATATTCTCGGCCCGATCAGCGGTTTCATCACTGGCCACATTCCGGCGTCGGCGTGGCGTCTAGCTGTTGAGCCGCCGAATGGTGTCATGCGTCAGTGGGCTCGTTGGGCTCGCAAGGAAGGCTACTTCTTCGACGACTCCGAGTTCGACTTCGCTAACCGCTTCTCCAAGGCTCCGCAGCCGTTCCTGTCCATCCGCGTTCCGGATGATTACTGGACTGAGGAGTCCTCGGCAGACCTGATCACCAATGTGATGAGCTCTGCTGAAAAGATTGAAAAGCGCCAGGCTCAGCCGGCTGGCGGCAAGGGCGTGGGCTACGGTGGTTACTTCCGCTCCGGTCACGAGAAGGAGTGGGACGAGCTGTTGGCCTGGTTCCAGGCCAACAAGGGCTAAGTAGGAGGTTTTATGGCGATTTCCCAGGTAGAAACGCCTTTCGGCGTGCTTGGAATCGCCACCTCCGCTCGCGGGGTCGTCGAAGTCAATCTCTTAGGCCCCGTGCTTGACGACGACCCCAGCGCCGCCGACCCCGAAGCGCAAGCGGTGGCGGAACAGGCAGCGCAGCAGTTCCGCGAGTACTTTGCCGGGCAGCGCCGCGAGTTTGCGCTGCCGCTGGACTGCGACATATTCACCCAGGATTCTTTCCGCGCCCGTGCGCTGACCGCACTGCGCGACGTGCCGTATGGCCAGGTTGTGACCTACGGTGAGCTCGCTGAAATGGCCGGATCACCCCGTGCCGCCAGAGCTGCTGGCTCGGCCTGTGCCACCAATCCGCTGGGCATTCTGATTCCCTGTCACCGCGTGGTGCCCGCCAGTGGGGGAGCGGGGTCTTTCGGATCCTATGCCGGCGGCCGCGAAATGAAGCGCTGGCTGCTCGAACTCGAAGGTTGGCAAACAGTTATTCTTTAATGCATGACTTCGCATTCTCCGCGCGACCAGTTCGCCACCGAATTTGAGAACATCATCCGCAACCGCCGTGCCACGCGCGTCTACGCTGACGAACCGCTTGACGACGCTGACGTGCGCCGCCTCCTGGAGCTATCTCTGGAAGCTCCCAGCGCCTTTAACATTCAGTCTCGGGCTATCGTGCGCATCGAGGACCCTGAGGTGCGCCAGCAGGTAGTGGAAGCTGCCGGTGGTCAGAAGCAGGTTGCCAATGCGCCGCTGCTGCTCGCCTTCATTGGTGAGCCGACCGGCTGGAAGCGCGGTATTCCACGCCTGGTTGAGGCCAACAAGGCGACTGGCCTGTGGGACGAAGTTGCCGCTGCCGAGCGGGAAGCCTCGATGACCTCCTTCCATAAGGTCCGCGAGGAAAAGGGTCTCTCCCGCGAGTTCGCAATCCGCGACGCCATGATTGCCGCTTCTTTCGCTATGGTCACTGCCAGCGCCTTTGGTTGGGCTAGCTCCCCGATGACGGGCTTTAGTGAGCAGAAGGTCAAGGAAGCTATCGGTGCCGGTGACACCGATGTGGCGGTAGCGCTGTTGCTGGCCATCGGTGTCCCGGGTGAGTTCCCGGCTCACCCGGGCCGTTTCGAGTTCGAGCAGCGCGCCTACACCGACCGCTACGAGGCGTAGCAGCCCTAGCCCTACAGCGCGAGCGCTACCTCAACGGCCTGGCGGATGGCACGCTTTGCGTCCAGCTCAGCGGCCACGTCCGCGCCGCCGATGATGGTGACATTGGAGTTATCGCCGGTGACGCTCTCGCGATCCTTGCCGCCCAGGCAGTCCAGATTGGATATCTGACCAGTACAGACAATCACGTTGTCAACCGCGATGACCTGTTGCTTTTCATCGATGGTGATGTGCAGGCCCTCGTCATCGATACGGTTGTAGGTGACGCCGGTGTACTGCTTGACACCGGCCTTCTTGATCTCCGCACGGTGAACCCAACCAGTGGTCTTGCCCAGGCCCTTACCGATGCGGGAGGTCTTGCGCTGCAGCAGGTGCACCTCGCGCTCGACCTCAAACTCCTCAGCCGCGCCAGAGACCGTGCCCGGCTTGGTCAGACCCGCGCGGAACTCCGCAGGGTCACCGACGCCCCAGGCGTCCTTCCAGGCCTCGATGGTCTGGTTCGGCTTGCGCGTGAGGTACTCACACACGTCCACACCGATACCACCAGCACCGATGACGGCCACCTTGTTACCGGCCTGCTTCGCACCCGAGAGCAGTTCGTCGTAACGAATGACCTTCTCGTGGTCGATACCGTCAATGCCCGGGATACGCGGGGTAACACCCGTGGCCACAATCACGTGGTCGAACTTGGCCTTGAGCTCGTCGACGTCGGCACGCGTGTTTAGGTGAACCGGAACTTCGAGTACCTCCAGACGGCGGGAGAAGTACTTCAGCGTCTCGCCGTAGTCCTCCTTGCCCGGAATCTTTGCGGCGAGGTTGAACTGGCCACCAATCTGGTCGGCGGCCTCGAAAATCTCTGGGTGGTGACCGCGCTGAGCTGCGGCTTCCGCGAAAGCGAGTCCAGCCACACCAGCGCCGATGACGGCGATGCGCTTGGCCTTGTCCTTCGCAACCGGCACGGATACCAACTCGGTTTCGTAAGCAGCCTTCGGGTTGACCAAACAGGTGGAGCGCTTGGCCGCGAAGGTGTGGTCCAAGCAGGCCTGGTTACAGGCGATACAGGTGTTAATCTGGTCAGCTCGACCATCGCCCGCCTTGATGGCGAAGTCCGGGTCAGCCAGCAGTGGGCGGGCCATGGAAATCAAGTCCGCATTGCCGTCAGCGAGGATCTTCTCCGCAACCTCGGGGCGGTTGATTCGGTTGGAGGCTGCCACCGGGACGTCGACAAGCGAACGGAGACGACCCGTCAGATCCGTGAATGCGGCGCGCGGCACGGACGTGACGATGGTGGGGACGCGTGCTTCGTGCCAGCCGATACCGGTGTTGAAGACATCGACGCCAGCCTCGACCAGACGCTGCGCGAGTTCAGTGGTCTCGGACCAGGTCTGGCCGTCTTCCACCAGGTCAAGCAGCGAAATGCGGTACTGCAGTAGGAAGTCCTCGCCCACCTCGGCGCGAATGCGGCGGACAATTTCGATGGGCAGGCGCATGCGAGCCTCGGCGCTGCCACCCCAGTTGTCCGAGCGGTGGTTGGTGCGCTCGGCCAGGAACTGGTTGAGCAGGTAACCCTCGGAACCCATAACCTCGATGCCGTCGTAACCGGCGCGCTTTGCGAGCTTCGCGGCGCGGACGTAGGCGCCAATGGTGCGCGAGACATCAAAGCCGGTGAGGCGATGAGCCTTAAACGGGCTAATCGGCGACTGACCGGTATTGGCGGAGCGAGCCAGCGGGCTGTAGCTGTAACGACCGGCGTGCAGCACCTGCAGCACGATGTGGCTGCCGTGGGAGTGCACGAGGTCAGTAACGCGGCGGTGATTGTCCGCCATGCGCTTCGACGCCATCATCGAACCGGCCGGAGTCAGCCAACCTTCGATGTTGGGAGCATAACCGCCGGTGACGATGAGCCCCACGCCACCTTCGGCGCGTCGACCCAGGTAGGCAGCCAGCTTGGGGATATCACGGGTGCGATCTTCCAGGCCGGAGTGCATTGAGCCCATGATGATGCGATTGCGCAGAGTTAGAGGACCGACGTCGAGAGGGGAGAGAAGATGTGGGAAGTGAGGCTGGTCAGACATGCAACCAGTATCGCGGTTTTAGCGGCTGTGTATGAGGTGAATCGGAAAAATTCCGGCACAGTTTTATATACGTTTCACGTGGAACATCAGGTGTAAAGCACACGCAGTCTTCGGCGCAGGAGGGTGTCGTATGACTACAGTCGGGGATATTAGTAGACGCATGTAGCAAGGAGTTGAGCCCCCATGACCTCTGAAACTTCAACTAATGGCAAGAAAGTAGCTGTAGTTACCGGTGCTTCTTCCGGTATTGGTGCAGCCACTGCCAAGCAGTTCGCAGCTGAAGGTTTCCGCGTTGTGCTGGGAGCCCGCCGCGAGGACAAGCTGGAGGCTGTCGCGGAGGAGATTCGCGCTGCCGGTGGTGAAGCGACGGTCTACAAGGTTGACGTCACCTCTGACGCCGATGTGGCGGCGCTGGCTAAGGCCGAACCGCGCGTCGACGTGCTGGTTAACAACGCCGGTGGCGCCTGGGGCATGGAATCGGTTGAAGGCGCTGTCGAGGAAAAGTGGCGCTGGATGTACGAGGTCAACGTGCTGGGCACCCTGCGCGTCACCCGCGCGCTGCTGCCCGCATTGAAGTCCACTAGCGGCATTGTGCTCACCGTCGGCTCGATTGCCGGCCGTCAGGTCTACACCGGCGGCGCCGGTTACAACGCAGCCAAGCACGCTGAGCGCGCGCTGGTGGAAGTCCTGCGTCAAGAGGTTGCTGCCGATGGCGTGCGCGTCACCGAAATCGATCCGGGGCGCGTCCACACCGACTTCTCACTCGTGCGTTTCGACGGCGACGAGACCAAGGCCGCAGCGGTCTACGATGGCGTTGAGTCGCTGACCGCCGATGATGTTGCCGACATCATTGTGTTCGCGGCCACCCGTCCGAAGCGCGTCAACATTGACTTCCTGCAGGTGACCCCCATCGACCAGGTGGGCGGCGCGAAGCCGAAGAAGTAAACCGACTACATAGAGGAGCCGTACATGAGCATCGATATTGCCGCTGACACCAAAATTGCCCTGGTCACGGGCGCAAGCCGTGGTATTGGCCTGGCGGTCGCCAAGGATCTCTCCCGTGACCACCATGTCATTGTGGGCGCTACCAGTGCTGAGTCTGCCGAGAAGGTGGCGTCGCAGTTGCCGTCGGCAAGCGTATTCGTTGCTGATCTGGGTGATACCGACGCCGTAAACGCGGAAGTGGCAAAGCTGTTGGAGGCGCTCGGTGGGCGCGGGCTGGATGTGCTCGTGCACTCGGCGGGCGTGTACGTCGATGGGGACGTGGCGGAGGTTTCGCGTGCGGACTGGTCGCGAATTATGGACATCAACGTCGTCGCCGTCGCCGACCTGACACGCCAGCTGCTGCCAGCGCTGCGCAAGGCGGAGGGCACGCTGGTAACCATCAACTCGGGCTCGGGATTCCGCGCTTCAGCTGGTACTTCACCGTATGCAGCGTCGAAGTTCGCGCTGCGGGCCTTCACCGATGCGCTGCGCGAGGAAGAGCGTGGCGCGGTTCGAGTCAGCTCCGTGCACCCCGGGCGCGTCGATACCGATATGCAGGTTCAGCTGCAGTCGAATTGGCACCGCGATGATGCTGATTGGCGTTACGACGGCACGAAGTTCATGCGGCCTGAATCGATCGCAGCCGCAGTACGTCTGGCCGTTGATACCGGAGCGGATGCCAACGTGGATGAAATCCAGGTGCGCCCGCGCGGATAGCCGTGTAAAAGGTAGCGAAGATAAGCAAAAAGTGTGCCCACCAGGCGGATAGCCGGTGGGCACACTTTCGTGTGCAGGCTTCTTACTGAGCGTCCAGATTCAGGCGCTCGTGCATTGCTTTGACCTCGCGCGGGACAACCTTGCCGATGGCGTTGCGCGGCAGGGAGTCGACGAAGAAGACGCGGTCCGGAGTGGAGTGCTCGGCCAGAGTTTCGCGGACGTACTCGCGCAGCATGTCCTCGGTGAGGTTCTTGCCGGCCTCATTGTCCTCGCGGACAACGTAGAGGAACAGGTCAGCGAAAATCTCGTCGTTTTCGTTGCTGCCGTGGCAGAAGACATCGGCGATGCCCGGCACCGGGCCCAGAATTTCTTCGACCTCGCGTGGGAAGACGTTCTCGCCGCCCTTGATCACCATGTCGTCGGAGCGACCACAGATGTACAGGTAGCCGTCCTGGTCGATACGGCCGAGGTCACCAATCTGGAACAGGCCATCGACGGTGGTGAACTTGTCCTTCTTGTTCAGGTAACCGATGAAGGAGAGCTCCTGAGCGGTGTGGATCATGCCAACCTCACCCGGCTCGACTTCCTTGCCGTCGTCACCCAGGATGCGAACCTTGGCGCCAATTGCCGGGCGACCTGCGGAGTCCGGGCGGGCTGCGAGGTCCGCGCCGGATGCGATGGAGCACAGGCCGGCCTCGGTGGAGCCGTAGAAGTTACAGATAACCGGACCGAAGCGGTGAGTCAGCGCGGAGACGAGCCAGCCCGGGATGGCGTTACCAGAGGAGACAATGAAGCGGAACGGGCCAATCTTGCGGTTCGGCTCCTCATCCAGAACATCCTTGATCTGGCGCAGGAAGAAGGCCGCGGAAATCATGCCGTTACAGCCGTACTGTTCACACTGGTCAACAGCCTTCTTCGGGTCGAAGACACGCATGGTGACAATGGTGGAGCCGGTAGCCATGCCAATCAGCACATTTGCCCAGCCCCAGGCGTGGAACATGGATGCGGACTGGTGAATGACCATGTTGCGGCGCCACGGAATACGATCGGCGATTGCACCCACGGTTGCCGGTGTCTTGGGCTCATTGCGCAGGACACCCTTCGGGATGCCGGTGGTGCCGGAGGACATGATGATGATGCGTCCCTGCTCCGGCTTCGGATCTAGCTTGGCGTTCGATGTACGACCTTCTTCAATGAGGTCTTCCATGAACACGAAGTTCTTGCCCGCGTTCTTGCGGGTCTCCGGCTTGGTCACGGAGGTAATAACGACGGTGACATCGTCGAGGTCTTCTGGCAGGTTGCCCAGGAACTCGTCATCGACGAACAGGAACTTGGCCTTATTCTGGTCAACGACACCGCGAATCTGAGTCGGGCCGGAGCCGATGTTCATCAGCATAATTTCGGAGCCGATGAATCCCTTGATGGCCATCGGCAGGATGATGCCGCGGCCGTTGCGTGCGATAACGCCGAAGCTGGACTTCTGGGTCATGCCACGGTCCATCAAGGCGCGAGCCAGGGCGTGAGAGTTGTCAAGCAGCTGAGAATAGGTGAGTTCACCGTCATCGTCGACAAGGGCGAGGCGATCCGGGTAGCGCAGCGCACTCATGGAAATCAGGCTGGCGACGGAGAACTTCAGGCGACGCAGGTAATCGAGAATCTTCGGCGCCGTCTTCGGAGTCATGTACAGGGCACCAGTACGCAGGAGTGGTGGAATCGACTGGGCAAAAGCCTTGATTTGGAGCCCAAGTGGTACTTCCGGAGCCTTCATTTCAGCTGCCATGGGTGAGAATCCTCCAAGATGATGGACAAGCGATTAATAGCGCCAAGCGACTCTTTAGTCACACTGACACCATCAGTCACGGTAGTGCGATTTTGTAACAACCAGACTTTAACAAACCTGTGCCGCGTCAAAAAGTAGTTTCCACGAAGAAAAGTAAAAAATACGCAGTCGGCGTGCGCAATGCTTTACGACGGGTACCTTTTCGCGTACGGGCTCGAGGATACAGTGTTATCAAACAGTTATAAACCGACAGGAAGCAGTGAATATAACGAAATGATAACACTGCGGTAACGAATTCAATTCTGATATTGACGTATATAACTCTATGAACCCAGGGGTTTTCGGTTGGTTTGTTTGACGGGGCGGGCAGTAGCTGAATGGCGGTCGCCCCCAGAAATTAGGGGGCTAGGTATCTTCAGAAAAATAGAAATGTTCGCGACTAGGAGGGGCGGAGGTTGCGAACACGTAGCTAAATAGGTGACATATTCGCCGGCTTGAGCCTCGGTGTGTGGCATCGGTGAGCGCCGGAGGAAGTTGCCCTAATTCAGGGTTAGAGCGGCGAGCGCGGGCTCATCCTCTGGTGTGCAGGTGGAGAGCCAACGGTCGATGGCATCATACTCCGCCTGCGTGACCCATAGGTGGTATTTCTGTTTTACCGCCACCTGGCGAGCGACATACTGGCAGCGAAATGGCTTATTGGCGGGTACCCAGGATGCGGCATCGCTATCCCGCTTCTGTTGATTGGCGGGGCCATCGACGGCCAAGAGGTTGAGGGGGTCATTTGCAAAGTCCTGCCGAACCTCGGGCGGGAGTTGCTGTGCCCCCTTTTGCCAGGCGTCGCTTAAGGCTACGACATGGTCGATTTGAACGGCAGAAGAGGTATCGCGGCCACGCTGGAACTCAATCATCGTGCCGGTATAGGGATCCAGTAATTGCCCTGAAAGCACGACGCAATCGTGGCTATTTGGTTTGTACTCCTTATTAATAAGGTCACGATTCAAAATATCGTTTCGCGTGTCACATCCGTTGTGCCCAAACTCGGCAGAGACATCGTCGCTCCAACGTTGCCCGAACTCATCGCGCGCATAGCCGGTTTTCGGTGCGCGCCCTTTTACCTCCAGCTGGTTGAGGGCGCTACGGATGCCGTCGATAGGCGATGTGCCGGGCGCTGGGGTGTCCGGGGCGGCGGGGGTGTGGGGCGCTTCGGGAATCTCGGGCGCGGGTTCCTCTGGCTCGGGCGTAAATGCGGGTGCCGGTGCCGGGCTGTATGACTGGCTCTCTGGAGTGGGGGCTGTGGGGGCCGTGCAGCCGCTGAGGATTGTCGCTGCGCCGATAAGGAGGGCGAGGCCCTGCAGTGGCGAGCGGAAACGACGGTTGGCGAGCATGGAGCTAACCATAGCGGTGGGGGCGGATTGGGTATGGAGGGAGGTTTGCTAAAGAATCGAACAATTGTGCGTAGTTAGCGGGGGTGGTAGCTCGATTAGGGGGTTATGGCGTTAAAGCGGGTAGTAAAAGCCCGGTTTTAGTCGAACGGGAAGGGTGTTCTAGCTCCTTCGGGGGTGGGTAAATATAGCTAGTTCCCTAAATACGTATTGCAATACGCCTAGATGAAAGTGCATTGTTAAAACAGTTGGAAATATAGATAACCCGTGTCCCCCAATTGGCACATTGCACCTACAAGGGGAAAACAGCCATGACAGCTAAGACAGCCATGACTCTGACCGAAACAGCGACCACATTGCCTCGTGGTCCTCAGAGGGAAGGTCTCTACCACCCGTCGAACGAACATGATGCGTGTGGCGTGGCCTTTGTTGCCGACATTTACGGTCGCCAGACCCATGACATTGTGGAAAAGGGCATCCAGGCACTGGTCAACCTCGACCACCGCGGTGCCGCCGGCGCTGAGAAGACCACCGGCGACGGTGCCGGCATTCTCATTCAGGTTCCGGATGCCTACTACCGTGCTGAGCTGAGCAAGGAAGGCGTTATTTTGCCGCCGGCTGGCACCTACGCCACCGGTATTGCGTTCCTGCCGCAGTCGCGCATGGCCACCCTTGATGCCATCCGGGCTATTGAAGACATCTGCGCCGAAGAG
This sequence comes from Corynebacterium sp. HMSC076C10, assembly GCF_001812455.1. Taxonomy (NCBI): domain Bacteria; kingdom Bacillati; phylum Actinomycetota; class Actinomycetes; order Mycobacteriales; family Corynebacteriaceae; genus Corynebacterium; species Corynebacterium sp. HMSC076C10. The sequence continues at coordinate 81,674 of NZ_KV809100.1, read as the reverse complement.
GGCATCGAGATCTTGGCATGGCGCGATGTGCCGATTAACGCTGACGGGCTTGGCCAGATGGCTCGCCAGGCTATGCCGGTGCTGCGTCAGCTCTTCGTTACCGCGAAGAACTATGAGGGTCGCCAGCTCAGCGATATCGATCTCGACCGCAAGATGTTCTTCCTGCGTAAGCGCTGCGAGCGCGAGCTGGGGGAACAGGGCGCCGGCGAGGGCTCTGGCGGCGACACCGTGTACTTCCCGTCGCTGTCCAGCCGCACGATCGTCTACAAGGGCATGCTGACTACTCCGCAGCTGAAGGATTTCTACCTTGACCTGCAGCAGAAGGAGGTCACTTCCGCGCTCGCCATCGTGCACTCGCGCTTTTCCACGAACACTTTCCCGTCCTGGCCGCTGGCACACCCGTACCGCTACGTCGCTCACAATGGTGAAATCAACACCGTGCGCGGCAACGAGAACTGGATGCGCGCCCGCGAGTCGCTAATTCGCTCTGGCAAGCTGGGCAACATCGACCGCGCGCTGCCGGTGTGCGACCCCAACGGTTCTGACACTGCGCGTTTCGACGAGGCCCTGGAGTTACTGCATCTCGGTGGTCGTAGTCTCCCGCATGCGGTCATGATGATGGTTCCGCAGGCCTGGGAGCACGACGACAACCTCAGCCCGCAGGTTCGCGCGTTCTACGAGTACCACGCCTGCCTGATGGAGCCGTGGGACGGCCCCGCCGCTATCTGCTTTACCGACGGCCAGGTCATCGGTGCCACCCTGGATCGCAATGGCCTGCGCCCGGGGCGCATCTGGGTGACCGACGAGGGTCTGGTGGTGATGGCCTCCGAAGCTGGTGTCTTGGATATCCCGCCGGAGCAGATCGTGCAGCGCACGCGCGTGCAGCCGGGGCGCATGTTCCTGGTGGACATGAAGGCCGGTCGCATTGTTGAGGACAAAGAGATTAAGTCCACGCTGGCCGCCACTGGTCCATACGAGGAATGGATCAAAGAGGGCCTGGTCGACATCACTGACCTGCCACGCGAGCGCTACCAGTACATGCCTCATGCCCGCGCGGTGTTGCGGCAGCGCGTCTTTGGCATCACCGAGGAAGACGTTGACCTAATCATCCGCCCGATGGCACTCACCGGCGCGGAGGGCTTGGGGTCGATGGGCTCGGATACGCCGATTGCGGCACTGTCCAACCGCCCTCGCATGCTGTTCGACTTCTTCTCGCAGCGGTTCGCGCAGGTTACCAACCCGCCGTTGGACTCGCTGCGCGAAAAGTCCATCACCAGCATGAATACGTTGCTGGGTGCAGAGACCAACATCCTGGAGCCCACCGCCGATGCCGCCCGTCGCATCCGGCTTGAGCATCCAATCCTGGACAACCACGACTTTGTCACCCTGTGCCAGGCGGGCAAGAACGAGGAGTACTCCGAGTTCCGTGCCGAGGTCATCTCCGGCCTGTACCCGGTCGCCCGCGGTGGCCGCGGCCTGCGCAACGCTATCCGTCGTGTCCGCCGTGAGGTCTCTGAGGCCATTGACCGCGGTGCCCGACTGATTGTGCTGTCTGACCGTGAGTCCAATGAGCGCTTTGCCCCTATCCCGTCGCTGTTGCTGACCTCCGCGGTCCACCACCACTTGGTGGAGGAGCGCACTCGCACGCGCGCCAGCCTCATCATTGAGGCTGGCGACGCCCGCGAGGTGCACCACATGGCCATGCTGCTGGGCTTTGGCGCCGATGCCATTAACCCGTACATGGCTTTCGAAACCATCGATGAGCTGCGCATGAAGGACCAGCTCGGAGCTCTGACGCTGGATCAGGCCTGCTCGAACTACTGCAAGGCCGCCTCCAAGGGTGTGCTGAAGGTCATGTCCAAGATGGGTATCGCCTCACTGCAGTCCTACCGTGGCGCTCAGCTGGCCGACACCGTCGGTCTGTCGCAGGAGTTCCTGGACGAGTACTTCACCGGAGCTGTTTCTCCGCTGGAAGGTATCGGTCTCGATGAGGTCGCAGAAGATGTTGCGGCTCGTCACCGCAGCGCATTCCTGCCGCGTCCGGAAGAGCAGGCCCACCGCGAGCTGGATCTCGGCGGCGAGTACAAGTGGCGCCGCGAAGGCGAGTACCACCTATTCAACCCGGAGACGATCTACACGCTGCAGCACGCAACCCGCACTGGTCAGTACGCGGTCTTCCGCGACTACACCAACAAGGTTGATGAGCAGACCAAGCAGCTGGCTACTCTGCGCGGCATGCTCGAGTTCGCCTCGCACCGCGAGCCCATCGACATCGAAGAAGTTGAACCGGTCTCCAGCATCGTCAAGCGTTTCTCCACCGGCGCGATGAGCTACGGCTCCATCTCTGCGGAGGCACATGAGACGCTGGCCATCGCTATGAACCGCCTGGGTGCCATGTCCAACTCCGGCGAGGGCGGTGAAGATCCAGACCGCTTCGAAATGGAGGCCAACGGCGACTGGAAGCGCTCTGCCATCAAGCAGGTCGCATCGGGCCGCTTCGGTGTGACCAGCCACTACCTGTCCAACTGCACCGACATCCAGATCAAGATGGCCCAGGGCGCAAAGCCCGGCGAAGGTGGCCAGCTGCCACCGAACAAGGTCTACCCGTGGATCGCGGAAGTCCGCATCACCACCCCGGGCGTGGGTCTGATCTCGCCCCCACCCCACCACGACATCTACTCAATCGAGGATTTGGCGCAGCTCATTTACGACCTCAAGAACGCCAATCCACGCGCCCGCATTCACGTCAAGCTCGTCTCCGAGCAGGGTGTGGGTACCGTCGCCGCTGGTGTCTCGAAGGCGCATGCCGACGTCGTGCTGATCTCCGGCCATGATGGCGGCACCGGCGCTTCGCCGCTGACCAGCCTTAAGCACGCTGGCGGTCCGTGGGAGCTGGGGCTCGCTGAAACTCAGCAGACCCTGATGCTCAACGGGCTGCGCGACCGCATCCGCGTGCAGTGCGATGGCCAGCTCAAGACCGGTCGCGATGTCGTGGTCGCGATGCTGCTGGGCGCTGAAGAGTTTGGTTTTGCCACCGCTCCGCTGGTGGTTGAGGGCTGCGTCATGATGCGCGTCTGCCACCTGGACACCTGCCCAGTTGGTATTGCCACCCAGAATCCGAAGTTGCGGAGCAAGTTCACCGGCCGTGCCGAGCACGTGGTCAACTTCTTCACCTTCATCGCCCAGCAGGTCCGTGAATACCTCGCTGAGCTGGGTTTCCGCACCATCGATGAAGCGGTCGGACATGCCGAGTGCCTGCGTCCGCGCAAGGATCTGGGCAACCTTCCGCGCGTCGCAAAGCTTGACCTGGAGCGAATCCTGCACGTTGCCGAGAGCCCCTTCTTTGCGGACCAGGATTCCTACTGCACGAAGGCGCAGGACCACGGGCTCGAGGGTGCGTTGGACGAGCGCCTCATCGATGAAGCGCAGCCCGCGCTGCGTACGGCGCGCGCGAATGGGCTGGCGCCGACACCGGTATCGCTGCACCACGCCATCAGCAATGTGAACCGTTCCGTGGGCACGCGCCTGGGGTACGAAGTCACCAAGGTCGCAGGTAAGCAGGGGCTTGCCGACGACTCCATCGTCGTCAACCTGCTCGGTTCCGCCGGTAACTCGCTGGGCGCGTTCCTGCCGGCCGGTGTGACCATCAAGCTGGAGGGCGATGCCAACGACTTCGTCGGCAAGGGCCTGTGCGGCGGCAAGATTGTGGTCCGACCTTCACGTTCGGCCCCGCCGACCGCGGATGTGGCTACCGACACCATTGCCGGCAATGTCATTGGTTTTGGTGCCACCAGCGGTGAGATCTTCGTCCGCGGCACCGTCGGTGAGCGCTTCTGCGTGCGTAACTCCGGTGCTACGGCCGTGGTCGAGGGCATCGGTAACCACGGTTGTGAGTACATGACCGGTGGCCGCGTCGTAGTGGCGGGCCCGGTCGGGCACAACTTCGGCGCCGGTATGAGTGGCGGTATCGCCTACCTGCTGGATAACGAGGCGACGCGGGCGAACATCAACACCGAGTTGGTCGATATTGTGCCGCTCGATGATGAGGACATCAGCTGGCTGGAGGCCACGCTGTCGAAGCACCGCAAGCTCACGGGTTCCAAGACTCGGTTCCCGGCTGCACAGTTCATCAAAATCATGCCGCGTGATTACGCCCGAATTCTCGACGTAGTCGCGAAGGCAAAGGACAACGACGCTGACATCAACGAAGCAATCATGGAGGCAGTAACCAATGGCTGATCCGAAGGGTTTCATGAAATTCCAGCGCGTAGAGCCTGCTCATCGCCCGGTTCCGCTGCGTCTGATGGACTGGAAAGAGGTCTATGAGGAGGCTAGCAACGGGCAGGTGCAACAGCAGGCGACCCGCTGTATGGACTGTGGCGTGCCGTTTTGTCACTCGGCCTGCCCGCTGGGCAACATCATTCCGGAGTGGAATGACTTGGTTCGTCAGAACCGCTGGCACGAGGCTTTCGAGCGCTTGCACGCCACCAACAACTTTCCCGAGTGGACCGGTCGCCTGTGTCCAGCTCCGTGCGAGGGCGGTTGTGTGCTCGGCATCAACGACGATGCCGTGACCATCAAGAACATCGAGTTGGCCATCGTTGAACGCGGCTTCGATGAGGGGTGGGTGCAGCCGATTGTGCCAACTTTCGACACCGGCCAGCACATTGCTGTCATTGGCTCCGGGCCGGCGGGTCTTGCTGCAGCACAGCAGCTTACTCGCGCCGGGCATGATGTCACGGTGTTCGAGCGTGACGACAAGATTGGTGGTCTGATGCGCTACGGTGTGCCGGACTACAAGATGGAGCAGCGCTTCCTCGACCGTCGCCTTGAGCAGATGGAGATCGAGGGTACCGAGTTCCGCACCAACGTCTCACCGACAGCCGCTGACCTGGCCGATTTCGATGCAGTGGTCCTAGCTACCGGCGCGTCGCTGGCCCGCGACCTGCCTGTCGATGGCCGTGATCTGGAGGGTATTCACCAGGCTATGGAGTACCTGCCGGGAGCAAACCGCGTTGCCGCAGGCGAGCTCGACACCCCGCCGATTGATGCCAAGGGCAAGAAGGTTGTCGTCATTGGTGGTGGTGACACCGGCATTGACTGCTTCGGTACCGCGCTGCGCCAGGGCGCGGCGTCCGTCACGCAGTTCGATATTCGCCCGCGTGCGCCGAAGTCCCGTGCGGCGTCGACTCCGTGGCCGATGTACCCGCTGGTCTGGCGCGTGGCGACTGCTCACGAAGAAGGTGAGTACACCATCACCGGTTCCGAACCGCCAGAGGTTACCGAGGCGCTCGGCCTTAACGCTCGCGTCACCGGCGAGACCCTGGGCAAGCGCGTCTTCAACGTCAACACCGTCTCCTTCCACGGCGAGGACGGTCACGTGACCGGCCTGTCCGCCAACGAGGTCGAGGTCATCGATGGCAAGCGCGTGCCCATGGAGGATACGGATTTCGAACTCGATGCCGACCTAGTTCTCATCGCGCTGGGCTTCTCCGGCCCGGAGCGCGGCGGTCTGCCGCACGAGCTGGGGATTCAGTTCAACGACCGCGGTGTGATGATGCGTGACGACGACTACCTCGCCGTGCGCAGCGACATCGAGCAGAACTTCGACGGTCCGGTGTTCGTGGCCGGTGACAATGGCCGTGGTGCCAGTTTGATTGTGTGGGCTATCGCCGAAGGCCGCGCCTGCGCCGAGGCCGTGGACCAGTACCTGATGGGCGAGTCCAACTTGCCTCGCGCGGTGGAGCCAGAAGACGCTCCAATTAAGTTGTAAACCCTGGTTTAGTTCACCACTATGTTGCCGCGTGCCCCCATTTCGGCATGCACCATCTGGTGGTCGACAAAGCGGTACGTGCCTGGCTCCGGGAATTCGGCCTCAACATAACCACCCTGCGCGGCACCGAGGTCAAGGGCTTGGGCACCGCCCACGCCGTCGTCAAGCAAAAGCGTTCCCTCCTTGTACACGCGATGGAACTGCGTGCCGACGATATGGAAGCTCGTGCCCTTGTTGGGGCCGGCGGCAAGTACCCAGAAACGTACCGTCTCACCTGCGCGAATGCGAATTGGGTGGGTGAGATACTGGTCGGGGTAGCCGTTGAACTTGTAGATATCGGGGTCCTCGGCCATGGTCTTGTCGGCGTCGGGGCCGTCCTCGCCCCAGTAGCTTTCCGACTGCACCAGAAGAACCTCGTGGTCGACATCAGTGAGATTCGGTGGGTCGATGATGACGGCACCGTGCATACCGGCAGCGATGTGCATGGACATGGGCATGGTTGCGCAGTGGTACATCCATATGCCCGCGCGGTCGGCACGGAAGCGGTACTCAAGCTGTTCACCAGGGGCGATGTCGCGCATAGGTTCATCCGGTGCAACGATGCCCGCGTGGAAGTCGATGGAGTGACTCATCGTGCCATCGTTGATGAGCGTGACGACGAACTCGTCGCCCACCTTGCCGCGCAGAGTTGGCCCCAGCGGTTTGCCGTTGAATACCCAATGCTGCTGCTCGACGCCAGGGGCAGCGTAGCCGGTGAACTCGCTGGCCCGCAGCGTGACGTGGTGAACCGTGGCGTCCTCGGCGGGTTCTAATAGCGGGTTGATGGTGGGGGAATCCGGGCCGGGTAGCTCGCCGACATTCCCGAGTGCGCCTGGCGTGGCATGGCCGGAGTGGCTGCCGTGCTCGGTGCGGTGTGAATGATCCGAACCACCTGCATTAACTGTGAGCGTCATGCCCATCTGGCGGTGACCAGCAATGGTGCACCAGCCGTCAATGTCACCGGGAACAACCGGCACTTCAATGGTGGCGGAGCCACCGGGGGAGACTCGGCCGGTGTCCTCGCCGGTGGCCAAGCGCAGATCGTGGACTTGGGAATCCGCGTTGACCATGGTGATGACCAGTCGGTCGCCGGGGTTCGCCTCAATGACGTTCGGGGTATAGGTCATATCGTTGGCAGTGACCGTGACCTCGACGGTTTGTCCGGTGGGCGCAACATCGCTGGTGGTTTCAATGCTTCCCGTACCGCTACCGCCACCGCTCAGCGCAACGCCGACGGTTACTACCAGGCCCAATACAGCCAGAGCAGCGGTAGTTTGAGCACCGAGTCGACGTGCAGTTGCGTGCAGTTCGACCGATTTCAGCGTTGCTTCCTTGTTGGCCCGTGCCTTCTGACTCTCTTTTAACGCACCGATCTGAGCCTTCGCGGCCCGGCCGACAAGTGGCAGATAAGACACCAAGGCAAGGGAGACCATTGCGGAGACCGCCACTTTGATCCAGGAAGGCAGCGGCATTAGCCACAGTGCCAGACCAATATTGATGGTCGACCAGCGGAATGCGCCCGCGCGGTCAAGTTCCTTCATACCGGCAGAGACTGGGCCAGCACCTCCGCCGATGGTGGCGGGCAAGAGTTGGCTCATCATGCCGATAAGCAACTGGGCGCCGAATCCGATTACCAGCGGCAGCGTGAGGGATGAGATTACGAAGCCGTCGTCAAGCGCTTTGACTGTGGCGACTGTGAGTGTGCCGATTAGCCAGACGACTGCAGCTGCAGCAGACAACGCCGGGTAGCTGAGGCGGTCGCGCGGGTCTTTAGCGACAGTCATGACGTTGTGTGCCCACGGGATGGCGGCTATGACCCAGCCGATAGTGATAATGCCAAGGCCGACGGAGTCCAACCAGTTGAAGCTGGTCAGTGCACCGATCGCGGTAATCGCGATACCTATGAGCTGTATTGCTAGTGCCAGCTTCGGGCGGGAATGCGGCGACATCTGGGTTCGCCACAGCGCTGGGAACATGGTGACGAGCGTGCCGCAGGCCGCGAGCCCGAGGAAGCCAATGAGGTTGACGGCTTCGTGTGCCAATAGGAGGTCGTCGTGAAGCGCTTTGCCCTTCGGAGATGCGAGGATGGCGCCGAGTGCAGCGCCGATGGGCAGTAGGCATGCCGACGCGACGTAGTGCGCAACGGAGATGGCGAATGGCCGATCGCGCTTCGCTACCAGGTCGCGTCCGAGGGAAATCGCATGCCATGCGACGGCGACGCCGACGACCGCCGCGCCGACGATGGTCACTGGCCACCAGTCACCGAGCTTGCCGACGACCGTTGCGACAATACCTACGTTGAGCAGGTAAATATTTGCCAACTGAATCTTCCGATTGCCAACGGGCACGTCGATTTTCAGTAGCTTTTCGGTGAAGTGGCGGCCCCAGATGAGGATGGAGTTGGTGACGGCGCCGAGGGTAAAGAGATGCACCAACAGCCAACGGCCATCGGTGACGAAAGGGTGAATGAGTGCTGCCACAATGATGGAGGCGAACCACCAGCGCACTGGCATACCGGCCTTGCGATGCCAGGACATGCGGCGCTTCTTGCCAGGCTTAGTAGGCGGTTTGGTTGTGGGGGATTGGGGTTCTGGTGTGGCGTGCGACGACATATATCAATAATACGCATACTGGGTGCGCATTTAATATGGGCGCATGTAAGAGTGCTTTTATTTGGTCGGGTCTTCGCCGTTTTTGTGGGCCTGCCAGAACTGTGTGGTCTTCTGTGTCTGACCCATCCGGTTTTGAATCAGCATCAGGGTAGTAAGGAAGGGCTTCCGGGTGATGAAAGCGCGTGCCCGACGCGTTGATGATGTGCTCACGGGGAAGTGTAACCCTTTTGTCAAAAACGATTGTTTGAGTATTCACGCAAATACTTCCTTGAATAAACATCTCAATAAAGAGGTGATTGTGCATTAATTGCAATCGTCAGGAAGTGGTTACGTTAGAAGCTAGTTTGTACAGCTAGTTAGATGAATGTAAACAGATTGAAGCTTCAGTAAACAGTTGGTGAAACGTTGTTTTACCAGGGAGAATGATGGGTGGTAAAGGTGGCTTTTTGGCTACCCGAACGATGGGGTAGCCCTTTGTAGTAGGGGGCTGTAAATGTAGTTCATATCGCATAGTATGCCAAGCCTGTGGAACGCATTGTGCGTAAGAAAATTTAACCAGCAGTAAAAGGCATAAGAATGTTTATCCGAGACTGGAAGCAGCTCGCCTGGTGCATATTTGACGTACTCGCCTGGCTGATTGCGCTGTCCGCCGCTAACGGAATCGTCCGCGGTGAATTGGTATCTTTCTCTGAAATATCAGGCACTAATTTTTTGGTTGTCGCTGTCGCCGTGGCCGTCATCGTCCTGCTCGGCCTGCTGCTCGGGGAGTACACCAACCCGCAACGCGTATGGCCCGGCAGTCGAACTGAAGATATTGTTCTGCTGAGCATCAGCATGGGCGGGGCTACCGCAGCCACTGGGTTAGCTCAAATCCTGAAGACCTTCCCGGAAATTGTGTGGTACGTTCCGTTCGCAGGTGGCTGTGTCGCAACTTTGGCAAGTATCTATACCCGAACTCTCGCTCGCTGGATTACCAACAACTTTGGCTCCCGTCAGACGGATGATCGCTTGATCGTTCTCGGTGCAGGCCGTCGAGCCAAATTCTTTATTAACAGCCTTACGGATTCCGGTATCTCCCGTGAGAACCGCTTCCACTTGGTTGGAATCGTCGATCCCAAAGAAAGCGGCGAGAACCATATTTCTCGTATCCATGGTCTCCGCGTGATTCGTGGAATTGATCAGCTGGGTGAGCTCGCATCGCGCACTTCGGCGCAGTCGGTCATCATTGCGACTGATGAGCCACTGTCCACCGAGTGCATCAACGTCCTCAACCACATTTGTGAGGAATCGTCCCTGCGTCTGCTCATTCTGCCGCCGGTGGAAGAGTACTCGCGTCACCGTGGTGCTGTCGCTACCTCGCAGGTGCGCGAAATTAACATCGCCGACCTCATTGGCCGTCAGCCTCTGCACCTGGATGAATCCAAGGTCGCTTCCATAATCCGCGGTAAGAAGGTGCTGGTCACCGGCGCTGGAGGTTCTATCGGTTCCGAAATCTGCCGACAGGTTCACCGCTTTGAGCCGGCAGAACTGATCATGCTGGATCGCGATGAGGGCGGCTTGCATGCCACGCAGCTGTCGCTGACGGGTTCGGCGCTTCTCGACGGCTCCGATACCGTCCTGGCTGATATCCGTGACGCGGAAATGCTGACGCAGATCTTCACCGCGCGCAAGCCCGATGTTGTCTACCATGCTGCAGCTCTCAAGCACCTGCCGCTGCTGGAGAGCTACCCTGCAGAAGCAGTGCAAACCAATGTCATCGGAACTCAGAACGTCCTGGATGCAGCGGCTGCGGCCAACGTTTCAACCGTTATTAATATTTCCACGGACAAGGCTGCCAACCCGGCCTCGATTCTGGGGGAATCCAAGCGCGCTGCGGAACGCCTGACTGCGCACATGGGGCAAACTCACGAAGGTGTCTGGGCATCTGTCCGCTTCGGTAACGTGTTTGGCTCGCGCGGCTCGGTCATTACGACTTTCCAGCGTCAGATTGAAGAGGGCGGCCCGGTTACGGTGACCCATCCTGACGTTCAGCGCTACTTCATGACCATTCCAGAGGCATCGCAGCTGGTGCTGCAGGCTACCGTTATTGCAGAGTCCGGTGAGACTCTGGTGCTGGAGATGGGTAAGCCGGTCAAGATTGCTGAGCTGGCGGAGAACCTGATCAGGCTCCATGACGCAGACGTAGAGATTGTCTACACGGGTCTTCGTGACGGTGAGAAGATCTCCGAGGACTTGGTTGATGACCGCGAGGTTCCCAAGATCGGTGATCGTCATCCGCTAATCACTGAGGTACGTGTTGAGCCGGAACGGCTGAATTCGCGGATTCTCCCGTGCACACATAATCACGATGCGGCACGTCGTTGGCTTGCAGAGCACGGAGGGGCGCAAGGCAGTATTGTGGCGCATCCCACCGGTGCACAATCACTTGCAACCGCTAGCTCGAAAGCAAAATAGTTAGGATGACTCCCCACCGTGACAACCACCAGCTCCTCTAACTCCGGGCAGCTGGCGCAAAGAGTTCGAACAGTTGCGACGATTTCGGCAGCTTCAGCGCTCGCCGCAGTCGTCGCCTTTGTGGTCAGTATTCTTTCCGCGCGAGTGCTGGGGCCCGCCGGTCGAGGCGAGGTCGCTACCGTTTTGCAGTTCGCCTATATTGTGGCGCCATTCGTCGGCTTTGGGGCCGATCGGCTTTTGCTGCGCCGCGATGATTACGACCACGGTCTCATTCCGAGTGGTTTCGCCATGACTGTAGTCGCTCTGATTGCCTGTGCCATTGCAGGTGTCGTCTACGGACCATGGACGGCGATGGCCGGCGTCGTCGCCTTGGTTACCGTGTCATTTTCCATGGTTCGTGCCATGGCTATCAGCCGCCATCGAGTGTCCTTCTTCGTCGTAGTATTCATCGGTTTCCAGGGCTCAGTACTGCTTATTAGCGCTGCGCTATATTTCGCCGGAGTCGAAGACTGGCGCTGGTGGGCTGCAGCCTATATCTTCCCGGCACTGCCACTGGCAATCTGGTCGCTAGCGAAGTCACGCAAACACACCGATTCCCGTGTTGGCGGAGTGGTAGAGACGGCTCGAACAAATGCCCCATTTATCGCATCGGGCCTGGGGCCGCTGACGACCACACGCTTGGGTCGCGTTTTGCTGCCGGCGCTGGCCTCACCGGCGTCGTTAGGTCTTTTCGTAGTCGTGGCGACGGCGACGGAACCGCTGTACTGGATCGCGCAGTCAGTCGCCGATCAGCGCACCAGCGACCAGAGGGGGCGCGAACTCACCCCATCTCGTGTGCTCCGACACCTTGGCATAGTCATTGCAGCGTACGGCGCACTTGGTGCACTCGGTGGTGTGGCACTCTACTTCCTTATCGTGCCGGTATTCGGCCATGAGTTTGAGCCTGCCCGGGAGTTGGTGCTGCCACTGACTATCGCGGCCGTGGTGCTCGGCTGCTACCGACACCTGTGCGGTGAAATTCTCGGCAGTGACAATCCCCGTCGAATTGGCCGAGTGGAACTTATTTCCGCCGTCATCGCTGTCATTTGTTACCCGATTGGCATTCTTCTCGGAGATGCCCTCGGTCTCGCGTGGACCAGCGCAGTTGTCTATTTTGCAGCAGCCGTGGTCGCGGTAGTGGCGCTAATGCGGCCAACCGGAGGCCAGAAGAATCCATCAACTACCACCGAAGAACTCCCCGTCGACGTAATCGAGGAAGCCTAAACAATGCGAATCACTTATATCCACCAGCACTTTGTTCTCCCCGGTGAGCCGGGTGGTTCCCGACCCTACGAGTTTGCGCGCCGAATGGCCGCCGCAGGCCACGAGGTGACAATGATCTGTGGTCGCGATGAGGCCATGGATAAAACTGTTGATGGTATCCACGTGCGTCGTCTAGCGATTCCGTACCGCAATGAAATGTCGAAGCGCGAGCGTATCGTCAGTTTCTTGAACTTCCTGGTGCGCGCCTCCGCGGTCGCTGCCCGTGTGCCTGCCGACGTGATCTACGCGTCCTCGACCCCGCTGACTGTGGCGGTTCCGGGAATTGTGGCGAAGTTTACCCAGCGTACGCCGTTGGTGGCGGAAATTCGTGACCTGTGGCCAGAGGTGCCGATCAAGTTGGGCTACCTCAATAATCCGGTGGCAATTTTCCTGGCCAAGCAGCTGGAGAAGGCATTTTATGCGGCATCGAGCGAGGTCGTGGCGCTGTCGCCGTCGATGGCCGATGGCGTCAAAGAGGTCGCTCCGAAGAAGCGCGTGACCGTGATTCCGAATGCGTCGGACTTTGAGCGTTTTGATGTCCCGGCCGAGCAGCGTGCTGCTTTCCGAAAGGAGCAGGGCTGGGGCGATGACGTGGTAGCTGTCTATGCCGGTGGTTTTGGCATGTCCTACCAGCTGGAGTGGCTTGTGGATTTGGTGGCGCAGCTGCGTCGTGATGGCGTGGAGAATGTGCGTTTTGTCCTGCTGGGGCAGGGAAGCGACTCGGACGCGTTGTACCAGCGCGCCAAGAACGCTGGCCTCAATGCCGATGCGATGTTCCTTGGCCGTCAGCCGAAGGAAGATGTCGCCAAGTACGTGTCTGCCGCCGATATCGCGCTATCGCCGCTGCGTGATGACCCCTGCCTGGAGGGCAACTCCCTGAACAAGGTCTTCGATGCCATGGCCGCATCGCGTCCGGTGGTGTTCAACCACGGTGGCTGGCTGGAGGAAGCTGCAACCGAGCACGATGCCGGTTGGCGTCTCTCGCGCGATATTCCGACCGCGGCCAAGCGATTCGCTGAGATCATCTCCGACCGCGATGAGCTGCGTGCAGCTGGACAGCGCAACCGCGAACTGGGTGAGAAGCGTTTCGCTCGTGACAGCCTGTACAACCAGCTCATCGAGGTGCTCAACCGCGTCCGAAAGGTGCAGAAGTAATGACTAACGCCGACGCTAACAAGCCCAATGAGCGGATCTTTCTTTCGCTCGCGACAGTCACCGAAGCAGAAGAGCAGGCCGTCGTTCGCGCACTCCACTCTGGTTGGGTGGCTCCGTTGGGACCCGAGGTAGACGCGTTTGAAGCGGAGATTGCCAAGCGCTGCGGTGTTGAGCACGCGCTCGCGCTGTCTTCCGGTACCGCTGGTCTGCACTTGGCGCTGCTTGCGCTGGGGATCGGTGAAGGCGACTACATTCCGGTTTCCACCATGACCTTCGCGGCCACGACCAACGCCATCGCTTACGTTGGCGCTACGCCGGTGTTTGTCGATGCGGCAGAGGACGGAAACATCGACCCTGAACTGCTGCTCCGCACCGTCGATGAGCTGCTCACCGAGGGCAAGAGCGTTCCCGCCGTGATGATTGTGGACCTCTTTGGCCGCTGCGCCGATTACCCGGCCTTCGCGCCACGCCTGGGAGAACTCGGCATCGCGCTCATCGAGGACGCCGCCGAGGCGCTCGGTGCCAGCGTCGATGGTCAGCCGGCCGGCAGTTTCGGCCATGCCGCCGCGCTGTCTTTCAACGGCAACAAGATTATGACCACATCCGGCGGTGGCATGCTGCTGTCCAACGATGCTGACCTCATCGCCCGCGCGCGCTACCTCTCCACGCAGGCGCGTCAGCCCGTCGCTTGGTACGAGCACACTGAAATCGGCTACAACTACCGCCTTTCCAATCTGCTTGCCGCACTGGGACGAGCGCAGCACTCGCGTCTGGACGACATGATCGCTCGCCGTCGCCAGATTCGCGATGCGTACATCGATTTGCTCGCCTCGCTTGACGACGATGCCCCTGGTAAAGGTACCCGCTTGCTCTCTGACTCCGATGAGCGTTTCACCGAGAACTGCTGGTTGACCTCGATCGTGCTGCCACAGGAGGCCGTCGATAAGGGCGTGCTGAACCCAGACAGCGTCATTGCAGCACTTGGTGAGGCCAACATTGAGGCTCGTCATCTGTGGAAGCCGATGCACCTGCAGCCGGTGTATGAGGGCGCGCGGGCGACCATCAACGGCACTGCTGAGAATCTTTTCTCCCGTGGCATTACTCTTCCTAGTGGTCCTGCGCTGGACGATGACGACGTCGCCCGGGTGATTGGTGTTTTGAAGGAAGTGCTGGGATGACTTCTACAGAGGTAGCTGGAGAAGCTGTAAAACAGCGAAAACCAAAACTGCAGTCGCTGTTTATTGTGGTGGCCGCAGGAATGTTTGCTGGTGTCCTCTACGTTGGCGACACGACGATGAAGGACGTCTCTTCGGCGCTTCCTGATCTATCTTTGGCATTGCCGATTTTGGTGGTTGTTGCAATCCTTACCGCCTTCGGCACCCCAGAAGCGCAGCGCCAGAGTTGGCTGAATGCGATGAAAGGCGCTGGCAATGTAAAGCAGTGGCCGATGGCCGTGTGGGCATTAGTGGCTTTCTATGCCTGGTTGTTCTGGATGATGCTGTCCGGACTGTGGGCCCCCGAAGCTGCCGAAGTTGCTCCTGTCGTTACTGCGTTGATAACGCTTGGGCTCATCGCCACGATGTCAGCAATACTGTTCTATTTGCATCCTCAGGCACTGGTATGGCTGTGGTTAGCAGTAGCCATTTGCTCGCTTATTTTTCTCTACGGTGGCATTACTGGTCCGAAATATGTCGGACGCATGACGGCGTTCGGCGGTGGCCCGAATGTCTTTGCCCGTTTCATGCTGTACGGCATCGCGGCAGCTGTGTTTTTTATGCTGTGGCGCAAGTTCATGTGGGCAGTTCTCTTGTTCGCTGCACCATTTGCTTACGGTCTCGTTGCGTCGGGAAGCCGCGGTGTACTGGTTGCTACCACCGTGGTAGTCCTCTTTACCGCTATAGCTGTGTTTTTTCACTGGGGTTGGAAGTGGGCGACTGTTTTTTACGTCGCAGTCGCCGCAGCGGTCGCGTATGGATACTCGCGGTTCATCGCAGGTACCGAGATTGAAGAGTACTTTAAGACGCGCTTTATCCAGTTGACCTTCGAAAAAGAACATGATTCCGGACGCGGTTATCTCCATGATGAAGCTTTCCGAATCATGGGTGAACACCGCATCTTTGGTGGAGGCCTGCATAGCTTCGTTGTGCTGTCGACACCGAGGTCTTCACGTCCACTGGAGCATCCGCACAATATCTTCTACACAGTCGGGTCTGAAGCGGGTGTCATTGGTATCGGCCTGCTTGTGATTGCGTTGGTTGTATTGGCAATCGCCTGTCGCCACCTATTCAAGTTTCTTCAAGCTGGTCTGACCGCAGCCGTGGCATTCTCGGTTCTTGTGGCACAGGTTTTTTCCGGCTACTACTACGATTCCCGTTCGCTATGGCTATTTGGCTTTGCAGCAGCATTTGCGATGCTGAGCCTACGGCGCAAGGACAAGGCATCGGCAGAACCAGAGCTGGAGCCGCAACCAGGACCCGCAGCCGAGCCCGCACCAGTCATGGTCACCGATACCGCGGAGCCGGTTGTGCCGGAGCCGGAGCCAGCGGTGGCCGTCGTCAAGCAAAGTGCGTCTGACAACAAGAACGACCACAAGAAACTGCGCGTTGCGGCAGCGTCGTTTGCCGCGGCCGGTGCAGTGGGTGCGATCGGATGGCTGGTCAGGAACCGTTCCAATGCGGAAGTCGATGCGCGTGCCGAAAAGCTTCTGCGCGAAATGTTCAACGAAAAGTAGGAGATGACCAATGGATTCACTGAGCATCCGCGCGCAACGGGTAATTAAGCGTGGCGTCGACATCGCGGCATCTGCAGCAGGCTTGATTGTGCTGTCGCCAGTTATGGGCGCTACGGCTCTGGCAGTGCGACTTTCCATGGGAAAGCCAGTCCTATTCCGCCAGGAACGCCCGGGCCAGGATGGTGAGCCGTTTAATATCCTCAAGTTCCGGACGATGCACCACGTCAATCCGGCAAAGGGGCTTGTCGACGATGCGTCCCGCCTCACCGAGGTGGGAAAATTCCTGCGTTCGACAAGCTTGGACGAGCTCCCGGAGCTCTTTAACGTCCTGCGTGGAGACATGAGCCTCGTTGGCCCACGTCCGCTGCGCATGAAGTACCTAGAGCGCTATTCGCCGCGCCAAGCACGCCGCCATGAGGTGCCACCGGGGATTACGGGGCTTGCCCAGGTCTCGGGCCGCAATGGCATCACCTGGGAAGAACGTTTCGAGTACGACGTGCAGTACGTGGATAATTGGTCGCTACTGCTCGATGCAAAGATTCTGCTTGACACGATCTTGGTGGTGCTCAAGCGTGAAGGGATCTCGGAAGAGGGGCAAGTGACTATGACCGAGTTCACCGGTTCGTCGGAGAAGGACGTCTCGGCTAGCGCAGGTTCTTAATCACACTTGCAGGAACACCG
Source organism: Corynebacterium sp. HMSC076C10 (assembly GCF_001812455.1). NCBI lineage: Bacteria > Bacillati > Actinomycetota > Actinomycetes > Mycobacteriales > Corynebacteriaceae > Corynebacterium > Corynebacterium sp. HMSC076C10. The sequence continues at coordinate 64,927 of NZ_KV809100.1, read as the reverse complement.
GCGACAACGGTGTAGTCATCGACATCGCTAGTAACTGCGGCTCCGGATCCGATGTACGCTCCCTCGCCAACGGTGAGGCCGGGGTTGATTACGGAGTTGGCGCCTAGGGTGCAGGCTTCGCCAAGCGTGACAAAGCCCGACACGGCATTGAGCGGGAAGATTGTGCAGTAGTCCCGCAGCACCGCATCGTGGCCAATCGTGACATTCATATTGATTTGGGCGTGCTTGCCTACCTCAATATTGCAGGTCAGGCGCGCTCCGGGGCAGATGACGGTGCCCTCGCCGAGCGTGACCAGCGCGCCGATGCTGGTGTCTGGGTGGACCAGAGTCGCAGGCACGAGCCCTTCGGTATCTGCGCGTTGCGCAATCGAACGTCGAGCTGCGCCGCTGCCGATTGCGACTGTGTAGTAGACCCCCTCGGGCAAGTCCGCGAGGATTTCGGTTTTGCCCAAGAGTTGCACGCCCATTTTGTGGAAAAAGGTCATATCTGGGGTGCCATCATCAATAATGCCTAGGATTTCCCACTGCGGTGGTAGGCCGTTGGCTGCTGCGTAGTCGTTGATGTCCTTGATGAAGCTGACCACGTTTCGGCCAAAACCACCAGCGCCGACGATGACAATCTTTTCGGTCGTCGTGTTGTTAATCCACTGCTTTGGCATGAGTGTCATTATCCCACTGATAGCCGTATTTAGCCGGAGTGCGTGACTGCGAATTCACCTACCACCAGTAGGTGGGATACCGAAGGCCGCGCAGTCGATTTGCGAGGATGCCAAGCACCACGATCATGATTGACGAAGCGAAAATGAAGCCTATGAAGCGGAAGTCGTTGGCAAGCCCATGGCCGTGTGGCATCAGCACGGTGACCATAGCGGTAGCGGTGGCAGGGGAGTGAGCCGCGCGAGCAAGAAGCATGAGCGCGAAGGCAACGCCGGCGGCAACCGCTGCAGCAATGATGGTCGAACCCAACATGTGCAGAATTGCGATGCCAGTCGTGCAGCCGATGAGGTGTCCGACCACGACATTTCGTGGCTGAGCCAGAGGCAAGTTGGGCGCACCGACAATAAGCGCCATGGCAGCGCCAATAGGAGGCAGAAATAGCAGGTCAGAGACAGAAGTTGAGATGAGTGCCAGGGTCATCAGCGGCAGGCTCACGGCTACCGAGGCGGCGATAACATGGCGCAGCGGCGGGCGGGGTGGCGCTTCGCTGGCGATCCGGGGCCACTTCGGAGACCGTGAATTAGACATGAGAACGATGTTAGGGTGTGCAGCCTCATCTGCGTCGCGGTTCGAGGTTTTTATTGAAATAGAAGTTTAAATGGGGTGGCGCCCAGGTCTCCCAAGCCTCCAAACCCGAACCAGACCCGAACCAAACTCCGACCATTTTCACCGGGTATGACACACTTAAGGACATGGAGCCTATCGATGTCGCAATCCGGGACGAGTCTATCCGTCTCGGGCAATTCCTGAAGTTGGCAAACCTGGTGGAAACGGGCGGTCTGGCCAAGGAACTCATTGCCGAGGGCCAGGTCAGCGTGAACGGTGAGGTCGACACTCGCCGTGGCAAGGTGCTGCGTCCAGGGGACGTCGTCTCTGTTGCCGGTATGTCGGCACGCGTGGCCACCGCCGATGAAGTCGATGATGACTACTTTGATGAGGCCACCGCCGACGATGACTTTGATCCTGAAAAGTGGAGGAACTTGTAACTCATGCCCGCATTTCCCGCCGAATTTGGCATGCCCCTGCGCGTAGATCTGCTCTCCGCCGCACCGCGTAAGACCGAGCGCTTCTACCGCGGCGTTCTCGGGTGGGCTTATCGCAATACCGCGCCAATCCATGAGGATGCCCGCGAGGCATCCGCTGGTCGCCGCGTTGCCATGCTGTCCGGAATGCCGGTGTCGGTGCTGCTTGAGGCCGATAAGGACGCTGAGGATGCCTTCGTCAACCAGTGGCGCGTGAATTTCCATGTCGACTCCGCCGCTGGTGCCGTCGAGAAGGCGCGCGAGCTCGGAGCTGAAGTCTTCCAGGAACCGACCCCGCTTGTCGACGGATCCACGATGGCCGTCGTTTCCGACCCCGCCGGTGGCCTCATTGGACTTTTGGAACAGCCGGGTGAGCAGGCCTTCATTGCAGCGGGCGAGCCCGGCACCCCGGTGTGGTTCGAGCTGGTCGCAGGCCCAGAGGAGACCTTTGAGCAGGTCGCGGACTTCTACCACAACTTCTTTGGCTGGGAAATCGCAGTGCGCAACAAGAACGAGCACGGCACTTTCGCAGTTGCGATGGAAGACGGGGCGCCGTTCGCTGGCTTGGTAGCCAGCTCGGTTGCTGCACAGACCGATGCGGCAGATAAGAGCTTCGTTGGCTGGCTGGCCTACCTTGGCGTGGAGAACATCGACACCGCTGTCGCCAAGGCTGAGGAACTGGGCGGTTCCGTGCTCGTTGCCCCGCAGGCCACCGAGTTCGGCCCGCTGGCAACCGTGCAGGATGCGTGTGGTGCGGCAGTTGTGCTCTGCGAGGTGCCGCTGCCACCGGAAGAAGATATCCGCGAGTCGGACCCACTGGAAGGCATTGACCTCAGCCAGTTCCAGTAGGAGCTAGAGCTCTTCTTCGTCGTCCTCAGGGTCCTGTTTTCCGGTGTAGTTAACGTGTAAAGGATCGTCTTCGTTTTTTAGCCAATGCAGCGAAGAAGTCATTGGTCCAGGTAAAAAGTTCACTTTTACCAAGGTTGACTTGCTGCTGGAGCAATGGGTGATAAACAACCCGCTGTGACGGTGGGCAGTCGTAGTAAAAGATTCGGTACAGTCCAGCGCGCGATTCACGTATATGGCGATGGCAGTACTTGACCAGTTCATCAGCGCGATCCTCTGCGGTCTTATGACCAAACAGTGTTGCCGCACGTTTGCGGTAAAAGCCACCATCAACAAGCACTGCTGTAGTGATCTCGCGTAAAGGCACAGCTCGCGCAGCACTATATCTGTTTCTACTCATATTTCTTGGCCCTCCCCCTATGAGTAATCCCAGTCATCGGCGCTCTCCTTATCGGCGGAGGGTCAACGGCTGGGATTGATAGCAACCACTTTAATTGCGCTTCGTAATCGAGTCAATGCCTACAACCCCAGCTCCGCTCGCACCGCAGCCACAAACTCGCTGGTAGTCGCAGTGCCGCCGAGGTCTGGCGTCGGTGCAGTGCGCGTCGCGGCGTAGACGGCCTCGCGCAGCTTGGCAGCGGGCGCAAGTTCTGAGGTCGGTGCCCCAAGGTGCTCCGCGCACATAGCCGTAGAGAGCAAAAACGCAGCCGGGTTGGCAATGCCATGCCCCGCAATGTCAGGTGCCGAACCGTGCACCGGCTCGAACACCGCGAAGTTGTCGCCCACATTCGCCGATGCCGCCAGCCCCAGCCCGCCAATCAGGCCTGCGCCGATGTCACTGAGGATGTCACCGATGAGGTTCTCCGCGATGATGACATCAAAGCGCGCCGGGTCGGTCACTAGCTGCATTGCCACGGCATCCGCATTGGCAAAATCGAATGTGACCTGCGGATACTCCTCCGCCACCTCTTCAACTGCCCCGCGAATCACACGCGCAGAGTCCCGCAGGATATTCGGCTTGTCCGCCACCGTCACCATCGGCGTGGCCTCCGAATCGGGGTTTGCCGCCTGCCGCGCGAGAGCCAACTTGGCCGCCTGTCGCGCAAGGCGGTGCCACGCAAAGGACGTCGTCACGCGCAAAGAAACCGCAACTTCGCCACGCTTATCGACGGCGCGAGCCACCGTCGAGTCCTCCACCACCTCTGCCCACAGGTGGTGGTGCGGGGAGTCGGCCGGGGCGTCGTGAGGCGGAAGGAGATAGTCGTGACTGTAGAGGCCCTCGGTGTTTTCGCGGACGATGGTGAAATCGGCAGTCGCGCCGGGCAGGGTGACCGGACGGATGTTGGCGAAGAGGTCGAGGCGCTGGCGCAGCTGGAGAACAGGGGAGCGGTAGATCAGGCCGGTATCGCGCAGATGCGGTGCTAGTTCTTCCTCAGCCTCTCGAGCGGGCTTGGAGGTAATCGCCGCGAGCAGAGCGGCGTCGCTGCGTCCGAGTGTTTCCCAAGTTTCCTGCGGGACGGGATTGCCGTGCGCGCACCACTGGGACCAGCCAATTTGTGCCTCTGTCAGCTCCCAGTGTGGGAAGACATCGGCGATGAGTCCTCGGCAGGCATCGGTGATTTCAGGGCCGATGCCGTCGCCGGGCAGGAGTGTGATGCGGCGCGGTGCCGCTTCTAAAGCAGTCGCAGGCTGGTCGGTTTCCATGGCTCTTAGCCTAGGACTGCGACGCCTGCGCGTGTGCGGTTTGGCTACTTTGCGAAAGTAACCGGGATCTCGGTGATGTCCTCGAAGCCCTCGCTGTGGTCACCGAAGAGCTTCAGCACGCAGTCCTGCTGGGTGCAGTCCACGGCCTCGCCGGTGGGCACGACGCTGAGCTCGAAGTGTGCGGTGTTGTCGTCGGCGATGGTGGTGGTGCCGCCGGACTTTTTGGTAATCCACTGCTGCGACTGGGTGCCGGCACTGCGGTCACCGGTGCAGTCCGGAACGGGGTTTCCTGGAGCCTTCTCGGCGGCGCAGAGTGCGGCGTAGTAGCCGTAGTCGGGGTCGAGACCAGCCAGATCGACGGAGATGACATCGCCCTCGGACAGGTCGTTGACCGGTTCGGCCTCCATGGTTACTTCGCCGGCGCTGGCGTCGGTTTCTTGATCTGCAGCCGAGCTGGTGGTTTCCGAGGCGTTGGTAGCATCCTGTGCGGCATCGTCCGCGTCATCTGTGCCACAGGCGGCGAGAAGTGGAAGTGCGGCGACGGCCGGGATAGCTAGGAGAGCTGCGCGACGCTGGAGTGTGCGAGTAGTCATGGGCGGTAACGTCCTTCCGAAAAACTGTAGAAATTACTATCTTTATTTAAGGGTAGGCTAACCTAGAACTAAAAGATAGCCTAAGATTCTTTGGGTGAGTAGAGCAAAGTCCTTTCTAAGCTCTTTGTTACTAGTGTTAGTCGTTATTTAGTCATTCTTTTTGTCGTCTATCTCCGTGCAGCGTCAGCTCACAGAGGGGGAATATGTTCACCGTGCCTGCCTGTCGCGTTCGCAGTCTTGCCGGAACACTGCTGAGTGTTGTCCTAGTCGCAGGACTAGTCGCCTGTGGTTCCGATGATGCCGCGAGGGAGGGGGCATCGTCGTCAAGCGCTGGCGTGACGACGGTTCCGCGCGCCGACAACATTTCCGCTCACGGTGCCGCGCATGCGAACCTGCCTTCGGAAAACCCCGAAGTGCTGCTGAAAGACCCGAAACCGGCGGCGGACAAGGACTACCAGCGTATTCTCACGCTTGACCGGGCGGGAGCACTCAGTCGTGCGGTCTACACGCTTGGTCTCGGAGACCGTCTGGTGGGGCGCGACTCCACCTCCGATTTCCCGGCGGTAAAGGATTTGCCGAACCTCACCATCGGCGGGCATGCAGTCAATGCTGAGTCGGTGATGAAGCTGAAGCCGGAGCTCATCATTACCGATGGCACGATTGGCCCTAGCCGTGTCTTCGACACGTTTGAAAAAGCGGGAATCACTGTCGTCCATGTGTCGGACGAGCGCACTCCTGAGACGATCAACACGCTTATCGACGAAGTCGCGGGCGCAGTCGGCCTGGCTGACCAAGTTGGCCCGGTGAAGGAGCACCTGGACAAGGAGCTGGCGGCTGCGACCGAGTACGCGCAGGCCAAGGCCGATGGCCGCAAGATGATGATTCTGTATGTGCGCGGAACCGGTGTGGCCATGATTGCGGGACCGGATTCTGGTGGGCGTTCTCTGATCACTCGTCTCGGCGGTGTCGATGCCGGTGAGGGCGTGGGTATTGAGGGTGCGTTCACGCCTATTACTCCGGAGTCCCTGATTGCTGCGGCTCCAGACACCATCCTGGTTATGTCTGGTGGCCTGGAGTCCGTCGGCGGGATTGAAGGCTTGAAGGAAATCCCGGGCATCGCACAGACCCCGGCGGGCCAGAATGAGTCCGTTGTGGACGTGCCCGATTCGCAGCTGCTGTCCTTTGACTCGCAGTCGCCGCGTGCGATTCGCGCCATTGCGGATGCTCTCTACGGTGGCGGTGCTGGTGATGGCGCTGACAAGACTGCGGGAAAGTGACTGGCTGAGCAATGCAGACAACCGCGAACAAAACTAGTCCGTTCAGACAGGTGGCCGTTTTCATTGGACTCGCCCTAGCGCTGGTGCTGGCAATAGGTTGGTCGGCCTCCGTGGGGCAGTTCGGCGCTACCATCGGCGAATCACTGAGCTCAATGGTGAGGCTAGTGTTCAATGGCGGTCTCGGTGACGCGCCAGAGCCCATCGACACCGTGCTGTGGCAAGTGCGACTGCCGCGCATCGCGCTGGCCTGCCTCGTTGGCGCGGGGCTCGCCCTCGCAGGTGTGGCGCTGCAAGCGGTGTTCGGCAACCCGCTTGCCGAACCCGGCCTCATCGGCGTTTCCTCCGGCGCCGCGGTCGGCGCTGCCACCGCCACAGTTTTGGGCACCGCCGCCGGGCTTTCCGGAGTGCTCGGCGGAGTGTTGAGTGTCTTCGCCAGCAGCTGGGCCATTGCGGTCTCAGCTTTTATTGGTGGCGCGGTAGCCACGGCTATTGTGGCCGCCAATGCGCACGGTGGCCGCGATATCGCTCGAATCATTCTGGTCGGTGTGGCTGTGAACTCCATCTGTGGTGGTCTGGTTTCGCTCCTGACATTCGTAGCCTCCACGGCTGCCCGCGACCGCATTGTGTTCTGGCAGATGGGCTCGTTTGCCAGTGCCACCTGGACGCAGGTTGTCATCATTACGCTGGTGACAGTTCCGGCCGTAATTGCCATGTGGGTCAGCTACCGCAAGCTGGACATTCTGAGTCTTGGTGAAGCGCAAGCCCGCCACCTGGGTATTAACGTCGTCACGCTGCGTCGCGCCATCATTTTTGGCACGTCCCTGGTCGTGGCGGCTGGTGTGGCATTTTCCGGCATCATCGTCTTCATCGGCCTGGTCGTGCCGCACGCTGCACGACTGCTGCTGGGACCAGCGCATCGCACGCTGATTCCTGCATGCATCCTCGGCGGCGCGCTGGCCACAACGCTGGCCGACCTCGCGGCCCGCACCATGATCACCGGTGCGGACCTGCCGCTGGGAATGCTCACCTCGATCGTCGGTGGCCCGCTGTTCTTCTGGCTGCTCCTGCGTTCGAAGAGGGCGGTGCACTAATGGAAATTCACTCTGGCCTGGGTATTTCTGCCGAAAATGTCAGCATCACCCTGGACGGTCACCGCATTCTCAACGATATTTCCGTGGTCGCCGAGCCCGGAAAAGTCACCGCGCTGGTCGGCCCGAATGGTGCTGGAAAGTCGACACTGCTCGCAGCGCTTTCCGGCGACCATGAGCTCAGCGGCGGCAACGTCCGGATCGGCGAGCACTCCATTACCGAGCTCTCCATCGCCGACCTGGCCCGCTACCGCGCCGTCCTGGTACAGAGCCAAGAACTGTCCGTGCCATTCACCAGCCGCGAAGTAATCAACTTCGGACGCAACCCCTGGGGCTGCCCGAACGAAGAGCTGCTCGAGGAAGTCATCACTGAATGCGACGTCGCGCACCTCCTTGACCGGGAAGTCCCGACCCTCTCCGGCGGCGAGCGCGCCCGCGTCCACAGCGCGCGCGTGTTCTACCAGGACACTCCTGTCGTGCTTCTCGACGAACCGACTGCAGCCCTGGACCTCCACCACGCCGAAAAAATCATGGGAATGATGCGCGCCCGCGCGGCGGCGGGCAAAGCCGTGGTCGTGGTCCTGCACGATTTGTCCGCCGCAGCGGCGTATGCCGATCACGTTGTGGTGGTGGCGCAGGGGCGCGTCGTAAAGCAAGGACCGCCTGCGGAAACCCTGGATGCACAGACCGTCAGCGAAGTCTACGGCATCGGTGTGGAAGTGCTTCAGGACTCCGCGGGCAACCCCGTGCTGGTGCCTCAGCGCGCGAGCCACAATCTCTCACCCCAGTCTCCGAACCTCACAGAGAAAGAAGAAAACCATGGTTGAAAACACGATTAAAGAAGGTGACAAGCAGGCTGCTCAGCCCCTGGCAGAACGACTCAAAGTGGAGACTGCGGGTGTCCACAGTGAAGCGGAGAACTCCGACTTCATGTCGAGGCTGCTTGCGGGTGAACTGAATGCGCAGGCGGCCATCGATCTAACTGGTCAGCTGTACTTTGTGTACGAAGCGTTGGAGCAGGCCGTGCGGTCCACTGCGGAGTCGCCGCAGGTCAGCGCGGTCTACGATGCGCAGCTGGAGCGCCTGGAGGCTCTGGCGGCCGACCTTGAACATTTGGTGGGGCCTGACTGGCGGGAAAAGATCTCGCCTGTGGAGGCGACAAAGAACTACGTGGCCGAGCTTCGTGAAATCGAAAGCAACGGCAACGCCAACGCCGCATTGGCACACCATTACGTTCGCTACCTGGGCGATCTTTCTGGTGGTCAGGTGATTGCGTCCATGCTGGCCAAGCATTACGGCATCGGTGCGGAGGGAACCCGATTCTATGACTTCTCCGCGATCGGAAAAATTAAGCCCTACCGCGACGGCTACCGACAGAGTCTGTCTGAGCTGGGCATTTCGGATGCCGACAAAGATGCCGTGGTTGACGAGGCGAAAAAGGCATTTCGTCTCAACCGGGCCATTTTCCACGACCTAGCTGGCGGCCTAGACGACGCAGTGGCGTAGGTCGCGGACTGGAGTGCTGTGACCGTGGCGGTGGGCGGTATGCGTTAGCCGATGTACACCACTGCGTTACGGCCGCCCGTGCACTTGATGTTGCTACCAGATGGGCGGCACCACATGTTGTAGGTCAGGCCAGTCGTTGGGCTGTAGGCCGTGATGGTGCCGGATTCCGTACCAGTGGAATTGCGATAGCGGACGTAGGCGCTGTGTACATTTCGAACGAACGGATCGCTCGTTGAGGACGTGCCCTTCCATGCGCTGGAGAGGTTGCCGCCAGCCAGACCTGACGAGCGGGATGAGCCCGAATTACCGGATGAGCCACTCGAATCTTGAACAACCACGGTCTCAGTCTGTGTGACCGGTGGGTTGGGCTGGCTCGAAGCATCGGCAGCGGCCTGTGTAGTGGCAGCCGTCTGTGTGTCGGCAGCAGCCACCGAGTCATCTTTGCCGAGGCTGACATAAGCAACTGCGCCAACCAGACTCAGCAGCACCACGACCAGCACTGAAATGAGCGCAATCATTGCGCCGGAAGTACCTGAGTTCTGCTGCGGATACGCTGTTGGGGCTGCGTAAGCGTACGCTGGTGCCGGCTGCGCAGCGAACTGGGGTTGCTGCTGCGGCTGTGGTTGTGGTTGAGGTGCCTGGTTCGGGTACACGGGGCCGAAAGAACCGGTGGAAGGATTCGAATTGTAGTTGGGGTCTGAGCTGGGGGACTCGTTATGCGACATGCTGGACGACCAATCACGAGGAGGAAGTGTTCCCCCTGTGATGAGCCCAACCCGCGTAGCGAATGGTGTTCCATCCCCTGGGGACACGGTTAACGGCTTTTATTGTATTACTGGGAAAACTGTAAAGCATGTTAGGAGACGCATGTCTTGCGCAAGATGTGGCAAGGACGGGTTTAGCTAGACCCGAAATGAGGTGGTGAGCTTCAAATGAGGTTGTGACCATCGAGAAACTGCCTAAGTTTATGTCAGTTTCGGCACTAATTTCTGCTTGTTTTTGTCATAAACCTAGTCAGTAACTCATGAGCCGGTCCAAGACTCCGGGCTGCATATGTGAAACTGGGGCGCGCGTGAAACCCCACGGCCATTTTTCGGCCGTTTCGTTCATGCGCACCCCAGTTTGTTGCGAGGTGTAGCTGGTAGCTGCCTATTGGTTAGCTGTTTAGTCGCTACATCCCCAGGATTTCCTTGAGCTCGGCCTTAATCTGGTCGAGCCGCTCGGCCGCGGCCACGTGCGGAATCGCGGCCGAAGCGACCGGCAGCACGACTTCCAGGTAGCACTTCAGCTTCGGTTCCGTGCCGGAAGGCCGGGCAATGACGCGGTCGTTGGCCTCGGTGAGGATGAGAATGCCGTCGGTAGGAGGGATGTGATAGCTCTCGCCCTTGGCATCGACCATGTCTAGGCCATCATTCATGTCCGTGACCTGCGTGACCTTCGAACCAGCCAGTTGTGCAGGCGGGTTGGCGCGCAGAGTGTCCATGCCCTTGGTGATCAGCGAGCGGTCCTCGACACGGAAGGTCAACGGTGCGGTCTTGTAGAGACCATGGGCACGGGCGACATCATCCAGAAGGTCCTGGATGCCAAGACCCTGGCCCTTCAGTCGCGCCACCGCGTCGGCGACACGCACCGCCGCAGATACGCCGTCTTTGTCTCGCACGACTGCCGGGTCAGTGCAGTAGCCAATGGCCTCCTCGTAGCCGAAGACGAGCCCGTCCACACCAGCAATCCACTTAAAGCCGGTCAGTGTAGCGCGATAATTCAGTCCGTGACCTGCGGCAATCTTGCCCAGCAGGCGTGAGGACACAATCGAGTTAGCCATTGTGGCCGGGAACTCTGCGCCCTCATCATTGGTCACGGTCGCAATCCCACGGGCCTCGGCATCCGCAGCGATGACTTCACCCAGAAACGCACCGATGTCATCGCCGGAGAGCTGTCGCCAGCCGCCATCGACGCCGCTGTCCGGAATAGCTACCGAGCAGCGGTCCGCATCCGGATCAGCCGCGATGATGACATCCGCGTCTTCGTCACGTGCCAGCTCAAACGCAAGATCCAGTGCACCGGCTTCCTCCGGGTTCGGGAACGATACCGTCGGGAACTCCGGATCCGGCGCGAACTGCTTCTCGACCACGCTGACATTCGAGAAACCTGCCGCGTTCAGTGTGCGCACGATGGTCTCGCCGCCGACACCATGCATCGGGGTGAGGACAATCTTCGCTGCCTGCTTCTCTTCGCTTGATGACGTCGTTGCGAGCGCAGCCGCCCGTTTCACATAGGCGTCCAGTAGTTCAGGACCAACCTGCTCGACGGCATCGAAGTCACGCGGGACCTCATCAGCCGGTGGAGCAGCGGCGATGGCTTCCGCAATCTGCTTGTCATGGGGCGCGATGATCTGGACGCCTCGGCGGGAATCAGACTCCACCGCGCGGCCACCGAGGTAAACCTTGTAACCGTTGTCCTTCGGCGGATTGTGGCTGGCCGTGACCATGATGCCGGCATCAGCATTGAGGTGGCGCACGGCAAAGGCGGTCACCGGTGTGGGCAGCTGCTGTGGCAGAGCCAGGGCCTTGCCACCGGCTGCGGCGACAACCGCGGCGGCATCTCGGTGAAAATCGGCGGAGCCGTGGCGGGCATCGCAACCAATGACCACGGTGAAGTCGTCGCCCACAATGTTCTTCAGATGCGCAACCAGGCCAGCGGTGGCACGGATGACCGTGGCATGGTTCATGCGGGACTGACCAGCTGCAACGACACCGCGAAGACCTGCAGTGCCGAATTCGAGTGGCCCGGCGAAACGGCTTTCCAGCTCGGCAATCGCATCGGGGTTGGCGGCCTTGGCTTCGTCGTAAAGCGAAGAGAGCTCGGCGGCGGTGGCCGAGTCCGGATCGTGGGCGATCCAATCGGTGATGGTGGCTTGTAGCTGTTCGGAGAGCATCGGGGTTCGCCTACTTCAGACCGTCGAGGACGGCGGCGGAGGAGGAAAGGCCCAGGCGAGAGGCGCCAGCGGCAATCATTTCCTCAGCGGCAGCGGCATCGCGGATACCGCCAGAGGCCTTGACGCCAAGGCGGTCGCCCACGGTTTCGCGCATGAGCTTCACAGCGTGAGCGGAAGCGCCGCCGGCCGGGTGGAAGCCTGTGGAGGTCTTGACGAAGTCTGCGCCTGCGGACTCGGAAGCCTTGCAAGCTGCGATGATTTCCTCATCGGTCAGAGCGGCCGACTCGATGATGACCTTCAGGATCTTGCCCGGAATGGCGTCGCGAACAGCCTTGATTTCGGCCTCGAGGTCGTCGAAGCGGTGCTCCTTGGCGAAGGCGATGTTGATGACCATGTCGACTTCTTCAGCGCCATCGGCCACAGCGCGAGCGGCTTCAGAGGCCTTGATCTCGGCCTTTACCGCGCCGGAGGGGAATCCGACGACAGTGGCGATGTGCAGGCCTTCAGGCACCTCGACTGGGAGCTGCGAGGGGGAGATGCAGATGGAGTAGGTGCCGAGCTTGGCGGCCTCGGCGATAAGAGCCTTGACCTGGTCAGAGGTGGCTTCTGGCTTAAGCAGGGTGTGGTCAATCATCTTGGCAACATCAGCGCGGGAAGTCATGGGAGAAATCAAGTCCTTTCGGAAATTTGGGAGAGAGCTTAAAAGTAGGGAGGTGGCGGGCTCGGGACGGGGAAGTGGCGCCGGCGCGAGCCCGTCAGAAATTTTCTAGGACACGCGATCGAGGATAATCTCGTGCTCGGCTGTCGGCGCGGTGTCGCCGATTTCAATGCCCGGCTCGATGGACTCGAGAGCGCGCTCGAACTTATCCGGAGTTTCAGTGTGCAGCGTGAGCAGCTTCTGACCCTTGACCACCTTGTCTCCCGGCTTGGCGAAAATCTCAATACCGGCAGTGGCCTGCACCGGATCATCCTTACGAGCACGTCCCGCGCCCAAGCGCCAGGAACCAACGCCGAGAGCCAGTGCATCCAGCTTGGTCAGGTAACCGTCAGCCTGCGCAACCACATCGTGCGTGTGAGGTGCCACCGGCAACGCGGCATCCGGATCGCCGCCCTGAGCGCGGATCATCTTCTTCCACGAATCCATTGCGCGGCCGTCCTTCAGAGCCTGCTCCACGTCAGCATCGTGTACGCCGGCCAGCTCCAGCATGTTTCGGGCCAGCTCACAGGTCAGCTCCACGACGTCCGCAGGGCCACCGCCAGCGAGAACCTCCACCGATTCGCGGACCTCGAGGGAGTTGCCGATGGTCAGGCCCAGCGGAGTGGACATGTCCGTTAACAGTGCGCGGGTGTTCACGCCCGCATCGTTGCCCAGGTCAACCATGGTGCGGGCCAGCTCGCGGGCCTGATTCAGATCCTTCATGAAGGCGCCCGAGCCGACCTTGACATCCAGCACCAAGCTGGAGGTGCCCTCCGCAATCTTCTTGGACATGATCGACGAGGCAATCAGCGGAATGCAGTCCACCGTCGAGGTGATGTCACGCAGCGCGTAAATCTTTTTATCCGCAGGTGCCAGGCCCGCACCGGCTGCTGCGACGACCGCGCCGGAATCCTCCAGGATCTGCATCAAGCGGTCATTCGGAACATCAGCCTGCCAGCCCGGAATGGATTCCAGCTTGTCCAGGGTGCCGCCGGTGTGGCCGAGGCCGCGGCCGGACAGCTGCGGGACGGCCACGCCGTAGGAGGACACCAGTGGGCCCAGCGGCAGTGTGATCTTGTCGCCGACACCACCGGTGGAGTGCTTGTCCGTGGTGGGCTTGCTCAGCGATGCGAAGCTCATGGTCTCGCCCGAGTCAATCATCGCCTGAGTCCAATCCACAATTTCGCGACGATTCATGCCGCGGATGAAGATGGCCATGTTCAGCGCCGCCATCTGTTCATCGCCCACGACGCCGCGAGTGTAGGCGTCAATGACCCAGGAAATCTCTTCCGGGCTGAGCTCACCGCCATCACGCTTTACCTTGATGACGTCAACTACATCGAACTTTTCAGCCATTGTTCGCTCCTTTTATAGGCGATTGTGCTTAGCGATATTGGTCTTGTGAACTCTGCTGATTCCGATTATCATCAGCACTAGAACAAATGTCAATAGGTAACTTTCCATTTGTACCCACATAAGTATGTTTGCATAGACACCTCGAACAGGCTCGGGAGGGAGAGCGCAATGTCCCACATCTCAGACGAAGAACTGCTGGCTAAGGCCTACGCTGCCACGGAAAACTCGTACGTCCCCTATTCAGGTTTTCCGGTCGGTGCCGCACTTCTGCTTGACGACGGCACGGTGGTCACAGGCTGCAACGTGGAAAATGCATCCTATGGCTTGACCAACTGCGCAGAACGTACAGCCGTGTTCCGCATGGTCGCGGAGCACGGCGGCAACCATAAGATTGCGGCCTGTGCCATTGTCGGGCGAAAGGCGGCACCGTGTCACCCCTGTGGTGCCTGTCGGCAGGTCCTGCACGAATTTGGGTGCAAGCGTGTCATTGTGGAATCCGAGCGCCCGGAAAATGGTGGTTTAGGCGCTCCGGCCAGCATCGACTTCGAAAAAATTCTCCCTTACGCCTTTGGTCCCGAGGACCTGTAGGCATCATCACCACAGCCTCTTTTATCAAGAAAGAAGACCTTAGTCATGGATAGACTGCAAGGCTTACTGGGCATCATCCTCGTCATCGGATTTGCCATTGCTATCTCAAAGAACAGGAAAGCCATTAACTGGCGCACACTCGGCGTTGGCCTGCTGCTGCAAGCGGTGTTCGCGCTGGTAGTGCTGAAGTGGGAACCCGGCTTCCAGGCGTTGAAGAGCGTGGCCGGTGCCATTGAGAAGATGATCGACTTTACAAATGAGGGCACCTCGTTTGTCTTCGGTAATCTTTTCGACGGCACGGGTAAAAACTTCGTCTTCGTGCTCAACGTGCTGCCAGTGATCATCTTCCTGGGCGCAGTCCTCGGTGCCCTCTACTACCTGCGGGTAGTGCAGTACTTCGTTGAATATGTCGGGTCCGCACTGAAGTTCATTATGGGAACCTCGAAGGTGGAGTCCGTCTTCGCTTCCACGGTGATTTTCCTCGGGCAGTCGGAGGCTCCGCTCGTCGTTAAGCCGTATATTCCGAAACTGACCAAGTCGGAGCTGTTCGCATGTATGTCGGGCGGTTTTGCGTCGGTGGCCGGATCGACCTTGATCGGTTACTCCCTGCTCGGTGCGCCGTTGGAGTACCTGCTGGCGGCATCGGTAATGAACGCGCCGGGCTCGCTGCTGATTGCGAAGACTTTCTGGCCGGAGACGGAGGAATCCGATCTGGATGCGTCGGTGAAGGATGTCCGCGACACTGAGTCGAAGAACGTCATTGACGCGCTCGGGGCGGGTGCGTTGGCCGGCGGTCGTATCGCTGTGGTTGTGGCATGTCTGTTGATTGCGTTCATCGCTGTGATTGCGATGCTGTCGGCGATGATTGGCGGCATAGGCGGCTGGTTCGGTCAGGAAAACTGGTCGCTGGAGGGGCTGTTCGGTCTGATCTTCGCGCCGATTGCCTGGCTGATTGGTGTGCCGTGGGAGAACGCAGGGCTGGTCGGTAGCTTCATTGGTGAGAAGACGATTCTGAACGAGTTCGTCGGCTACACCTCGTTCTCTGAGCACGTCGACTCGCTGGATCCGAAGTCCATCATGCTGGCGACCTTCGCCCTGGCTGGTTTCGCCAACCTGTCTTCCATTGCAATTCAGATCGGTTCCTTCGGTGCGCTATCGCCGGAGCGTCGCGGTGAGATTGCCAAGAACGGTCCGCTGGCGCTGATTGCGGGCCTGTGCACCAACCTGCTCAACGCTGCAATTGTGGGTGTGATTGCGCTATAGCTCTTCCTCAGTTCGGAATTCGGCCGCCTGCTTTTCTAGATTCTGATGGATCTTCTGCTCGCCCTCGGCGGCCGCGGTAGCTCGGGGTGGAAGCTGGATGTATCGCTCTGCGGGCAGGCCGGCGCGCAGTTGGCGCATCCTCTCAACCTCGGCATCCAGCTTGAAGCCGAAGACCACGACGACATTAATGCCCCAAAGTGCAGTCATGAGAGCAATGACGGCACCCATGGCGCCGTAGGGGTTTGAAGCCGCAAAGTTGAACAGGTAAAGCTGCAATGCCTTGCCAATACCCAGCGAGCTGATAATTGCCAGTGCCGAACCGGTACTGAGCCAGCGGAATTTGCGCATGCGCACGTTCGGTGTGAAGTAGTACAGCGAGCCAATCAGGATCATCGACATGACGATAATGACCGGCCAGCGCAGCCAACTCCAGACGGAGATGCAGAAGTCAATGACCTGTCGCGTGGTCGATTCAATACCCAGCGGGCGGGCAACCGGTTCGACGATGGTGATAACTAGCTGGTCATTGACAATAATCGCAATGAGCAGCACCACCGTGCCAATGAGTAGCAATAGCGTAATGGCGACCATGAGCAGGTGGTAGCGAATAAGCGTGCGGCCTTCGGACACGCCATAGATGGAGTTAGCCGTGCGCGAAAATGCGCGCGTGTAGGCCGACGACGAAATCAGCGCGAAGATAATACCGATAGTCAGTGCGACGAGACCGCCTGTGGCGGAGCCGATAATCGTTGAGATGACATTGCGAATCGGTTCGGCATACTCAGCTGGAATGTAGCTGCGGATGAAGTCCTCAGTCAGACGGTTTAGGTCATCGGTGTAACCGGCCAACATCAGCGTGGCAATTGAGTAAATCGCCAGCAGTGCAGGCGCGAAGGTCAACACAGTGTAGTAGGTCAACTTCGCGGCAGCGTCGAAACCGAGCTCCAAGAAAAACTCGATACCCGCACGCTTGAGAGCGTAGAGCGCTCCTTTCCACCCCACGGGTGGCAACTTCTTCGCGGACTGAGCAAAAGATGCGTCCGCCGACTCGTAGGCCTGGAGTGTGTGCTTGATCTGCTGTGCTGGTGACACCTAAAGAATCGTCCTCTCCGACCGAACAGCGGCTGCGGTACGTGTGCGACATATGCGCTGACATGCAGGCTCGCTTAAGTCTATCGGTCGAAGAGGGCAGAGGCGCTTCTCAGGCCCGGGTGTCAGTTCTTTGTACTGATGCGTCCCGAGACGGCTATTCCGTGGCAGAGGGAGGGGCAGGGGCTAGACGGTGAGACTGGCGAGCCCGGTCAGTCCGATGAGTCCGATGAGTCCGATGAGTCCAGCGAAAGTAGGCGCTCGGCAGTGGCATCGTCAATGACCAGATGAGTGGCCAACTTTGTTCGAAGGGCCACATCGATGGCCTCGGCCTTGTGTGCGCCACCGGCGACAAGTACCCGAGTGGGGATTCGGCGCAGGTCAGAGAGGCTGATACCTACCGTGCGGGCATCGACCTCTGGCAGCGCAATGCCACCGTCCGGGCGGTAGAAGCGTGAGCAGGCATCGCCCACTGCGCGCTCCACGAGTAAGTCCTTTTCGGTTGCCGACAGCTGCCCCAAGTTCAAGGCCAGCGAATCATGGTCGACTGCGCCGACAGTGAAAACGGCAATGTCCACCGTCCGGCCAAGCGCCAAAACGCTGGCGATGAACCGATCCTGTTCCACGATGCGCTTGGTCTCGACCGAATCGAAAATCACCGGCAGCGGCAATGTGCGGGCATAGGCATGGAAAGCGTGGCAGAACCCGCCAATAGTGCGGATGTCATTCGTCGACTTATCGGAATGACTCATTCCGCCCTTGAGCTGCACAATTTCCACGCCCGAGACATCCTTGGACTTCAGTTGCGTGGATACGGAGTACATGGTCTTGCCCCACGAAACACCGAGAAGGGTACCGTCGACCACCAGCTCGTCGAGAAGCTCGGCGCCCACACGCCCCAACTCGCGGAGCAAGACCGCGTTGCCAGCGCGTGCCGGTTGCGCCAGGCGCACATCGTTCAACTTGTAGCGATCCCGCATCTGCGTAGCGGTCTCTGAGGCTTCCTCGCGCGGATCGTGGATCTCAATGCGCACGTAACCACGCTCGCGGCCAAGGTTGAGCAGTTTAGAGACCGTTGGACGGGAAACCCCGAGTTCGGCTGCAACCTGAGACTGTGTGAGCCCCTCGCCGTAATAGAGTTTGACGGCGGTGAGTGCTTGGATGTCGCGAGTGTCCACAGCGGCCTCCTCCAGCAAGAGCACTTAGCAAGCGCACTTGTAACAGGAACCTCGCTTGATTGGGGCCCTGCCCGATTTGATCATCGGGAAAGCGTGCGCCTCACCTGTGATTTTAGTTCCACGTTTGCAAAAACAAAAAGTCAGCTTTTGCATTTGTAGTAAACGGTGAGGCGTTGGCTGTCCCCGGAGGCTGCTGGAACGCGTCGGAGAGCCCGGAAAGCATCGGAGGATAAGGCAGCGCAGGTTGGGTTCCCGCAGAATTACCAGATATTCACGCGCTCATTCGGCTCACGCCACATGCCGTCCCCCGCTGAAGTGCCGAAGGCCTCATGGAACTCATCGATGTTGCTGGCAATGACGTTGCAGCGGAACTCCGCCGGCGAGTGCGGGTCAATGGCAAGCAGCTGACGTGCAAACTCCGGACGAATCTTGGAACGCCAGACCAGTGCCCACTGCTTGAACAGGTCACGGTAGGTCTCGGGGGTGTCCTCCAACCCGAGTTCCTTTCCGCGGGCAGCGAGGAAACGGCGGAAAGCGACGACAGCAATACCAAGCCCGCCCAAGTCACCGATGTTCTCGCCCAGGGTAAAGCGACCGTTGACACCAGGTAGGTCAGTGCCCTCCTCGGCCTGCTCGCGCAGAGCCTGCGGAACCAGGCCCTCGTACTGATCCACCAGTGCGGAGGTCAGCTTCTCAAAAGCTGCGCGATCCTCATCGGTCCACCACTGGTGAAGGTTGCCGTGACCGTCATACTGCGAGCCCTGGTCATCGAAACCATGACCAATCTCATGGCCAATCACCGCACCGATACCGCCGAAGTTCTCCGCCGGGGAAGCGTCCGGTGAGAAGAACGGAGACTGCAAAATCGCAGCCGGGAACGTGATGTCATTGACCACTGGATTGTAGAAAGCATTGACCGTCTGCGGAGTGCCATGCCATTCATCGCGATTGGCCGGGGTGCCCAGCTTTGCCACCTCATAATCATGCGCAAAAGCGCTGGCAGCGCGAGCATTGTCCATCAGTGAATCCCCGAGCTCCATCGCCGAGTAGTCACGCCAACGCTCCGGGTAACCAATCTTGGCCTTAAACAGCGACAGCTTCTCCAGTGCCCGCTCCTGCGTCGCCTTCGTCATCCACGGCAGCTGCGAAATGCGCTCCCGGTACGCCGCCAGCAGGTAGTCCACCAGTTCCAGGACCTGCTCCTTGTACTCCGGAGGGAAATGCTTTTCCACATACAGCTTGCCGACGTCATGTCCAACCGCCCCGTCCGCAAAGGCAACACCACGCTTCCAGCGTGCACGCTGCTCGGTCGAACCCCGCAAGGTGCGGCCGTAGAAGTTAAAGCTCTCCGCAGAGAAGTCATCCGACAGGTAGGCGGCACGCTGGTGGAGGACGCGCCACAGTGCCCACAGGCGCAGATCTGCCAGGTCAGTGTCCTGCCACAGCTTGCTTAAGTGCTCGAAGTACGACGGCATCATCACCACGATGGTGTCGATGGCAGTCTGGTTCGTCTCATTGACACCGGTGGCCGCGAGCCACTCCGCGACCGGGAAGCCGGTGGGGAGGTCAGCAATGACCGTCTTGTTATAGGTCTTCAGTGCATCGCGGGTATCGACCACATTCCAGTGACCAGCGGCAATTCGCTTTTCAAAAGCCACGATGCGCGCCGCCGCAGCGGCCGGGTCCACCAACTCGAATGCAGCAAGCGCGGTGGAGAGGTCCCCCGCGCCGTCGTCATGCGAGGAGAGGAGCTTCAACATAGCGGCAACATGCTGTTCATAGGCAGCGAGGGTGTCGGCGTGACCCGGCTCGCGGTAGTAAGCCTCATCCGGGAGGCCGAGACCCGACTGCAACAGATAGAGAGCGTCCAGGTCCGAGCCAGAATCCTTCTCTACCCAGTACCCGAGCGCACCACCGACACCGAGACGGTCGAGGTGGCCGAGCGCCAACGCCAGCTCATGCGCGTTCTCGGCGGAGGCAATCATTTCTAGATCCTGCGCGAGAGGAGCTGCGCCGGCGTTATTAATAGCGGCTTCGTCCATAAAAGAGTTGTACAAGCGAGCGACGCGGGAATTCGGATCCGCATCGGCGGCAGTGGTGATGAGCTCGCGGACGTTTTCCTCCGCCTCATCCCTCAGCTTGTAAAAGGCGCCATCGATGGGGCGGTCAGCCGGGATGACGTGATTGCTAATCCACTCACCGTTGGTGGCCAAGTAGAGGTCATCCTGCGGGCGAGGAGTTGTTGAGAATTGGGGCGTTGCGGACTGGGTCTCAGTATTAGTGCTATTTGTCATGCCGCCAGTCTAGGGGCAAGGGCGGATTGAAGCTGTGACTGGAGGGGTGGAATAAGTTTAGGCTTACGAATGGGGCTGAAGTGGTTTAGGGGGTAAGGTGCAAACCATGAAATTTCTTCCACTTTCCGCGAACGCGGTGTTGAAGCGACGCCCGGGACGCGCCACTTTGGCAAGTATCGTGGCCGTTGCGCCGCTGACCTTGGGTGTTATTGCACCGGCAGACGCACAAACACAGGACGCATCTGCACACTCCAACCAGTCCGCTGCTGATTCCAAGGGGTCGCTCGACTTTTTGACTGTTCAGGAGTCGCAGGGCTCTGATGCCAACGGTTCGTCCACTAACTCTGAGTCGAGCGCTGAGTCTCAATCCACCGAGAATGCATCGTCTAACTCGGCTCGCACTGGCTTCAACATGGGGCCGACCGGCGTGGACGTCTCCAAGTGGCAGCGCCCAGGTGGCGTCGCGCTGAAATGGGACGAGGTCGCAGCCAGCGGCCAGAAGTTCGCTTTCATCAAGGCCACCGACGGTGTCGAAGGTGACCAGAAGTACTTCCTCGAGGACTCCATTGCTGCAGCGAAGGCCGGTCTGTACGTGGGCAGCTACCACAAGGCACACCCGGATCGCTCCGCAACCGCGCAGGCTGACCAGTACGTAGAAGCACTGCAGCAGCGCGATGAACAAATCTCCACAGACAAGACGCTACCGCCTGTGCTTGACATCGAGCTAGACAATGGCCTCAACCCAACCCAGCTGCAAAAGTGGACCAAGGACTTCCTCGAGCGCGTAGAGGAAAAGACCGGCGAAACCCCGATGATTTACACCTACCGTTGGTTCTGGCAGAACCCGATGGGTAACTCGACCGACTTCACCGACTACCCGCTGTGGCTCGCCGCCTACGAAGACAGCGCTCCGACCTCACTGCCGGGCGGTTGGGAGAGTATGGCCTTCTGGCAGCGTTCCTCCACCGGCCGCGTCGATGGCATCCCGACCAACGTGGACGAGGACGTCTTCAACGGCACCGAAACTGAGCTGCAGCAGCTGGCTGCTGCTCACTAGCAGGATGTTGTGGGGTCTGGGGTCGGGCTAAAACTTCGTCCGCCCCGCACGCCACGCAAGCAACGCAGGCAGGAGCTTGTCGACGTCGTCGACGACAATAAGCGCATCGAGAAGCTCCGGCCGCACAAAACCCGCATCCACAACGTTGCGGAGCAGAGCCAACAGCGGCTCCCAAAAGCCCGAAGGACCCAGCAACGCCACTGGCTTGGCATGAATCCCCAGGTGCTGCTGGGTCCACACTTCGAAGAACTCCTCCAGCGTGCCCGCGCCGCCGGGGAGCGCAACAAAAGCATCGCCAAGCTCATACATGCGCGACTTGCGGTCGGCCATAGTCGCAACAGTTTCCAGGTGAGTCAGCCGCGGATGGGCAATTTCCTTCTTGACCAGGACCTCGGGGATGACACCGGTGACACTGCCGCCGTCGTCAAGCGACGCGTTAGCAACCGTGCCCATAAGACCAATCGCCGCGCCCCCGTAGACGAGCTCCACCCGATTTTCCGCGAGTGTCTGGCCGAGGCGTTCGGCGGTGACGCGCCAGGCGGGATCGTTGCCGAAGCCGGAGCCGCAGAAGACAGTCAGTGACGACAGTGCGCGCTGTGGCTGCTCACGGCCAGCGGCAAGCTGGGGCAGCTCTTCGCGGAGCTTCGGCAGAGTGGTTTCGACCAGCATAGGGGCGATTTTCCCGGTCGGTAGCCAGGGGTCGAGCCAGCGGACCTCTTCAATTTCGGCGTGGGGCTGAACGTTCGCCAGCTCATCGGTGAACTCGCCGACATAGCGCACATGGTGGCCGACGACCTCGAAGCCCGCCTCGTTGGCGGCGGCCGCACGGGCGATATTCCACGGACGCAACAGCGATAGGTCGATGTCCACGCCGAGCTCCTCGGAGACCTCGCGCGCGGCGGTGACCTCCGGGTGATCGACGGACTCACCCGGCTCGAACTTGCCGCCGGGCAGCATGAACGTATCCGTGCCCCGCTTACGAACGCACAAAACCCGTCCCACCGGGTCAGTCACAACCATTGCGGCGACAACGATGGAACGGGTTTGTGCAGTCACTCGGGCTCCTTAGGTGAAGGAGGCACCGAGGCTCCTTTGCCTAGGGATCCTTCACAATCATCTTCCCGGGCGAGTATAGACCCGAGCGAGTGATATCTTCATACTCAATTTCGGCGACATCCGGCTTGACCTTGTCCTTATTCGGACGTGGCGAGAGCTTCTCGACGGAACCCCAGTCGCGGCGCCAGTCGTTCTTGAGGTAAGTCGGTACGGACGTAGCCTCATTCACAGCGTCGGAGAATCCGAGCGGACCACCGCCATCGACCGACTGCCAGACATCTGCACCGACGACCTTCAGGCCACGGTCCGGAGTGATGCGGTATTCCGGAAGCTCTGCGACACCTGCGTAGTGGTCGAACGGACGCTGGCACGGGAACTGGAAGGCAACCGGCCAGTCCGGGATAGTCGCAGTTTCCGGCGAAATGACATCAGTCATCGACTGCAGCTCGGCCAGGCGCGGCGGGGTCAGTGCCAGCCACTGATCCTCGGAGACGTCATTGTCCTCCGCGACCAGTCGCACAGCGGTCGCTCCCTCTGGGATCTCCTCGGTCAGGAAGCGCAGGTTACGCCAGGTCGGAGCAGGGCCGATATCAATCGGCTCCGACTCGGAGAGGACCTCGAAGCCATCCTCGTCGCCGCCCTTGCGACCGTACTCTGCCACCAGCTTGCGACCCTGCTGAGCCACACCGTTGATGTCGTGGTGGAAGATACGGCCGGCCGCCGATACGACGAGTAGCGGGTGGGCCTCGTCAATCTCAGGCAGCTGGAACCAGGAAGTTTCCAGGCTTGCAGGACGCTGAATGTCCTCGGAGTAGGAGCCAAGCACCGGCACCTTATCCGGATCCAAGCCAAATGGCAGCTCGACCTGCGAGCCGTTGACACCCTTGTCGGCGCGCTTGCCGCCGTCGGTGCCCGACGCGGAACCGCCCTCAACTGTGGCTTCCGGATCAGTAGATTGATCATCAGTGTCGGCAGTACTTGCCTGGCTCTGGCTGGTGTCCACAGCTTCGGCCTTCATATTTGACGGGACGCCGTTCGGGTCGAAGCCACGGTTCTTGCCGCCACCGCGCAACGATTCCGCTAGCGGCTTGCCATCGACGGTATTCAGGAAGCCATCGTTCGGATCGGTTTCCATCAGCACATCGCTCGCCATATTACATGTCTGACCAGCCAAGGAGCGGATATTGCCCGCGGCGACCGAGTATGCCGGGTACTGCGATACTGCGCCCTTGCCCAGTGAAGCCACCATGAACATCGTCACCAGCAGCGTCGTCACTGCAATCGGGGACGATGCAACTGCATTGATGCGGCGCGCGCGTGCCGACTTTTCCTGCGACTTCGGCTTGGTGCGGAACTCCTGGACGAAGTTCATTACGGCACCAGCCAGCAGCAGTAGCAAGGCTAGAGCCAATACTGCTGAACCCAGCTGGTGGCCGCGCAACTGAATAGTCTTGTCGAACCACGGCACACCGTAGGACGACACATACCACCAGCCGTTAATGCCCATCAGCGAGAAAGCGAGGATGAAGGTGATACCACCGGCAAAGAACAGCTGGTTGCGCGGGTTACCTGCTACCCAATGGCTAATGGCCATGGCGGCAAGTGCTGCCAGGGAAGCCGCGATGCCCGCGTATACGCCGAAGTGGTGCGTCCACTTTGTCGGCGTGAAGGTCAGGAAGAACATGGTGCCGATGAACATGAACACCAGGCGTGCCGACGGGCCGGCCAGAGCCCCCGGAACGGTGCGGTGACGAAGCAGCGCGGCAATCGTGATGGTCAAGCACGCCAGTGCAATCAGAACCGGGAAACGACGTGGGAAGGCGCCGTCGACCGACTGCAGCACCAGCCAGTAGTAGCGGACGTACTCGTTGTACCAAGGCTCCGACGGGCCGATGATGCTGCGGACGCGAATGGACTCGCGGACCGTGGCCAAAGTCTGGTCGCCGAAGACACCGACCAAGATGGCGGTGCCCGCAGCCAGGAACGGTGCAATCTGCATCAGTGGGGCCTGCCAACCACCACCGAGAGCCTTATGGCGCTCAACGACAATGCGCACCAGCATCGGGATGCCTGCGAGCAGGGCAGCAACTGCCATTAGGCCCGTTGGGCCCGAGCCCAGTGCCAGCGTGGCGATAACCACTGCGACTGCAGCTGGCAGCAGGCGTCGAGTCAGAATTGCGCGCTCGATGAATACCCAGGTCAGCAGGGATCCCAGCGCAATGACCGGCTCCGGGCGCAGTCCGTTGTTGTACGGCAGCCAGAAGGCCAACAGCACACCAGCAGCAGACCAGTAGGCCACCCGGCGCTGGGCAATCTTGTCGCCGAGGCGCGGGATAACCATTCGGGAGATAATGAACCACACCAGCAGTGCGGACAGCAGCGCCGGTAGTCGCATCCACAGAGATGAGGTGGACACCTTCACCATCAGCGACAGCAGGTCGTAGTAGGGGCTGCCGAACGGTGACTCAGGAGCGCCGAACCAACGGTAGTAGTTCGCCATGTAACCCGACTCGTCGGAGACGCGCGCCATGGTGAAGATGTAACCGTCATCGGAGGTGTTGCCACCGATGAAGTGCCAAACAACCAAAATCGTGCCGACCAGGATGTCCAGCGGAGTTGGCTTCAACGCACCGCGCTTGAACAGCGGAGTGAAGGGGGAACCATCAATACGGTCAATGCGAGCCAACGCGACCAGGGAAGCCAGCGTCAGAAGCAGACCCAAGTACATGACGATGTACTTCACCACTGTCGGGTGTGAGGTGTAGCGGGAGTCGATGTTCATGTGGACATCGAGTCCATCGGCTACGGCCTTGGCCGCGTCGCCGTCAGCGGGCAGGTCAGTGTAGATACCGGTGACCTGCGGACGGTAATCGCCGTGTGTGGTGGCGGTGAGCTTCTCACCATCTGAGTTCTTGGCGCCGTCGATGTTGACGGTGGTCTCATGCTCGTTTGAGCGGATCTCCAGGATCTTGCCCTTGTTGCTGGCAAGCTCCTTTTTATCCAGGCTCATCACCACGCTGTCGCGCAGAATGACGTCGAGGCCGTCCTTGCCCGAACGCACCATCAGACCCCGTTTGGTCGGCTTATCCGCGGTCGGGGGGATAGTCGACAACAGGGTTGTCCGCTTGTCGGAGAGTTCATCCGTCAGCGACAGAGGCAGATCGATGCTCAGATCCAACGGTGCCTGCGCCATAAGCGGTGCATCCACTGAGTTCAGTGTGTCGCGCTGAGGCCAAGACACGGAGGACTGAGTATTCACGACCGGGAGGAACGGTGTGATGACAAAGCAAATGAAACCGACGATTCCAGCGATAATCGCTGTCCAACGAGTCAGTGTCGTAGGAGAGGGGCCGTCCATAGGCGGTCTCTCCACGCGGTCGATGGTCACTTCGGGTGAGCCGTCGACACTTTCTTTGATTTCTTTAGTTTCGGCAGTCACAAGGAAAGATACTACGGTAATTGGCGTTTTTCTTTGAGTTTGCAACGCGAAAGTTACATCACAGTTTCCACATTAGTAACAGGAATCACGTTTATAGCAGGGGATAGCCGCCCAATACCTACTTGCCAATACCTACTTGCGAACCGCCACTACGAACGGGCCGACCTGGTTTAGCTCCCAGTGCTTCTCAAATGCAGAGCGGGCAAAATTCAGGCTCCGGAAGACCACATTCGGATTGTTCGGATAGATATCATCCGCGATGTCCAACGTCAGTGGAGCGGCATCCTCGCCATCAGATGTCTCAACCTCGCCCCGCAGCACAATGGCATCCGGTCCGCGCCACGGCGTTTCGTCCATTGCCTGCACGAGCTCATCGGGGTCGCGAATCTCCGACCATTCCTCCAATGCCTGATTACGGCGGTCGAACTCACCCAGAGGGTTAGCGTAGTGGCTGGTCAGCGCCTGGAATCCGTACCAGGGATAGAGTGCTTGGAAATTCTTCTCATCCGTCAGCACCACTGTCTGGGCCGGATCGAGCCCGGCCTCCTTCAGCGTTTGGTCCACCGCTGAGTACCACGCCCCGGCATTCGGTGGGAAGCGGTCCGCGCGCTCGCCGTTACCGTCGGTGTCGGTATGCGCCAAGTCGATGGCACCATGCAACTTATTCGGAATCGACTGCGCGTAGCCAATGCCCGCCAGCAGCAAGACTGCCGCCATTACCGCGGAGACACGCTTGGCAATGTGAGCTGGTGCCGCCTGCGGCCAATACTTCTCGATGCCGTTGAGACGGGCGTCGGCAAGCGCGACCACACCAGCCGCAATCAACATGAACGTAATCGGTGCGGTGAGGCGGAACCCCAGCAGCGTGCGTCCGAGCAGCGTCGCCACCATCGAGGCAACTACCCAGCCATAGAGCACCAGCGTGCCCAGGCCGAGCGCGCGGGCATCCGGCTCCGTGGCGCTGACCAGCATGCGCACGACGCCGATGAAACACAGCACACCGATTACGCTGGCGGCGAGCATCGGCAAAGGCAGCTGCGCGCCCTCCGGGGGCAGGTAGTGCGTCGCTGTCGCGCCCGAGCGCGGTGCCCCCGTCGCAACCGCCAGCATGTACGGACCCCACACCGTCGCCGCAATCAGCATCGACCCCACGCCCATAATGATCAGGCGCACTACGGGCATCCAAGAGCTTGACGACGTCCACGCGACCACGGCCAACACGACCACAATAAGCGCGCCTACGGCAGTGTAAAGAGTGTAGAAAGTCGCAGAAATACCCAGGAAGACGAGCACGCCAAACATGGCGGACCAGGCGCCGGTGAGACCGCGCCAGGCCATCACGGTCATCGCCGGAAGACCCATAGCAACGACTGCGGCGTAGGGCTCATCGGCGACAGTGGCCAGGGCGACGGCCGTGGTTGTCAGCGCAATGCCAGTGGCTACTGGCAGGGAGCCACTCAGGCGTTGCCACACCGGAACCAAAACACAGCCAGCAGCGGCGAGTGTCATCAACGCCCAGGGCTGGAAGACCTCCCAGCCGGCAATGCCCAGGATATTGGCCAGGCGTCCGCCCAGGAAGAACCAACCAGCGGGGTAGAAAGACGGGATGTCGATGTACGACATGTCATGCAGGCCAAGCTCCGCGGCCATCCTGGTGAGGTATTCAGTGCGGAACTCCTGGTCGACAGAAAGGCCGTCCAGCCACAGCCTGGTCGAGCCCAGCGGCAGGCCGACGGCAGAGACCACCAGAATGGCCGGTGACATGTAAGCCATCAGGTACGTCAACCACGTTAGCCACCGGGGGCGATTGTCTTTGCCCTTGGTGGCGAAGAAATACAGCAGGACGGTGGTGAGCGTCAGCGTGATGACAATCAGCGCTGTTGCGACCGCCCTGGTCAGCTGCGAGCCGCCGAAGGCCGGCAGCGACAGGCGGTGGAACACAAACCAGGACGCCAGAGCGATAACCGAACCGCCCACAAGCGCTGCGACCAGGTAGAGGAGGGCAGCCTTGAGGGAGAGCTGGTCATCATTGAAGATCTCGTAGCGATCTTCGTCGGTGAACTCGCCTGCGAGCCGGTTTGTGGAAAACTCTGTAGTTTCGTCAAAAGCTGGCGAAGCCTGTTGGGCTTCGCTGCATGATGAGGTGTCGGCCTGCTTGTCAACCATGCTTTTAAGTGTTGCACACGAACGTGAACGACCGGATACCTGCGACGTGGATATCGCTTTGAGGGACGAGTTCTTTAGAGTTTCACGGTAAGGTCTTTACGCGTCGCGAGAAGGAAAGCTCTCCAAAGGATTATTGAAGAACTGGCAAGCCCGATGACCAATCCCCACCACACCCCGTGAGGCCCTAGACCGATGGGAAAAGCAAGTACTAAAGCAGCTGGCAAACCTATAATCCAATAACCAGTGAGGGATGCCTTCAAACCAGTAGTGGTGTCGCTAATCCCGCGCAGGAGACCGATAGCTATGTTTTGTGCAGTATCGACAAATTCCATCACTGCGCCAATAGCCAACAACCCCAATGCGATGCTTAATGTCTCGGTGGCATTGGATTTCTCGGAGCTGTTTATAAATGGGGAAAGTACGAGGCGGGGAGCGCAAAGAAAGCTGACGGAAGCAACAGCAACGATGGCAGCCATCATCGTTTGAGTTCGAATGCCGACTTGGCGTGCAAGGGAGTTGTCATTCAGACCCCAAGCGCGACTCACAAGAATAGAGCTGCCGTGGGAGAACCCAACACCAATCTGGAAAACAATAAAGGTTATTTGATAGACGACGTTGTGCGCTGCGAGTGCTTCTGTGCCAAAGGATCCCATGACCATCGCCAGCACAGAAAACATGCCCGCTTCGGCTCCGTAGGTTGCTGAGACTGGAAGCCCCAGACGAAGCTGAGTGCGGACGAGGTGACGGAGCCTTCCGTGCATCGTGTCTCCGTCGGCACTCCAGAAATCGAGGGCAAGAAAAGTTGAGAGGTCGGGATCTCGGATGGTGATTCGCAGATAAATTAGGGCCGACAATAAATGAACCAGTGTGGTGGACAGTCCAATGCCTAGCAGACCCAATGCAGGAAACGGCCCGAATCCAAAACCGAGCGCGTAGTTCAACGCTGCATTCACTACGATCATCGCCACGGTTATGTGTAGTAGCGATTTTGGTTTGCCGAGGCCTACACAAAACTGACGGGAGACTTGGAACCACAAACAAGGAACAAGACCTGGCGCGAGCAACCACATCATGGAAGTGGCTGCGGAACTAATCTCAGCGGACTGGCCGAAAAATGGCAGCGCGTAGGCAATCCCGATTAGCACTAGTGCTCCCACGAGGCCACTGGCAGTTGCTAGGAACCAGCCGGTGCGTGAAAGATTGCGAATTTCGCCTTGCAACGTAGTAACAGATAGTTCAGAGTCCGCTCGTTCGCGAGATTTGCTTTCGTACAGCGCATGAGCCGACGCAATCCTATTGCCCAGTGGTGTTAATAGGCCCACAGCCATTGTGCGTACTTGGTTAAACCACACCACTGCCAAGCCTCCGCCAGCCAGAGCCTCGAGGCTAAGTTGACCCATCATGAGAGTGTCCGTGGTTGAGATTGCGATGTTCGCAAGCTGTGTGCCGGCGAGGGGAAGAGACATCGCCAAAAGCTGACGATTTAGGTTCTGTGAGGTAGTACCGGGCACTACTTTTCCTTCGACCATGAAATTCGTGTTGAACCTAGCGGAATTGAACTTTTCCCAGCGCGCAATGACGTAATTTGTGCCCAAATCTTGTCCTCGAGGGCGACATCGAGTAAACCACGTTCGGACATCCACTCATCGTTGAATACGGTATCTAGATACTTTTCCCCTCCATCGCACACCATGGTCAACGATGTAGAGCCAGCGGGAAAGCCCGGCAGGAGCTCGAGGGCTGCTATTACGGCTCCGCCAGCAGATCCTCCCAGTAGAAGCCCCATGTGCTTTCCGATTGTTCGGCATGCAGCGAAAGCTGCTTTGTCGGATACCTTTGCTCCGTAGTCGAGTAAGTCGTAGCGAACTGAAGTGCCGATAACTGCACCTTCGGGGGTGCCCGTTCCAGATTGCCAATAGTCGTGTCCAGGAGCACCGAATGCAATGGAACCTTCCGGTTCGACGCCTATAATAGTGGGACGGTGTCCCAATTGATGGAGACGTTCAGTAACTCCAAAGAGGCTTCCACCTGTGCCTACGGCACTAATGATATGAGTCGGACTTTCCCCAAGATCATTCAAAATTTCATCAGCTGCAGGGTAATAACCCATCGAGTTTGCGACATTGTCATGCTGCTTCATGAATACCCAGCCGTGTTGTTTGCCGAGCTCCTCAGCATGGTTTTCTCTAGCCGATGTGGCGAGCGAATCGTCATCTTGATTGGAAACGAAGCACATCTGTGCATTCATTGCACGCATGGAGTTCAATTTATCTTTACAAGAATGATTATCGACGACTGCTACGAAGTCGTATCCGCGCTCAAGTGCAAGAAGTGCTAAGCCCTGTCCAGTATTACCGGAAGTCGATTCAACGATAGTGCCATGCTCTTGAAGTCGGTTATCCTGCTCTGCCGCCTTAATCATCGACTGGGCCATCCGGATTTTCGCACTTCCAGTTGGGTTGAATTGCTCGAGCTTAAGCAAAACGCGACTTTTCTGGGGAGTACAGACAAGCTCGAACAGAGGAGTATTGCCAATGAGTTGAGACATCTGCGTATAAATTCTTCTTGGCATCTTTATTTGGCCTCTGTTCTAGCGATCTTCCGTGATGGTCATGGTGACAGGATTAAAGGCGTATTTCTGAGGAATCCGATATCCGTGGAAAGCAGACTCGTTCGAGTCCATTTGATACCCGGCTGTGTCGGGATAGACTAGGAAATCTCCAGGTCGAGGCCTGTCGGGGAGTTGAATCATTCTTTTGCTGAGATAATCGCTGTCTAAGCACGTTGATCCGGAAACTGCTGTTGCGGTAGCTACTCCCGAGTCGATAATGACTCCGTTACGCACAAGATATGGGTCCGGATAATACTCCGAGTTGAACCATTGCTCTGAGAGGCTGAGACTAGTTCCACGTACGACAGTTACTGTCCGTGCAGCATTGGGCAATGCGTGACACGAAAGAACAGGAAAGAAACTAGCACCCGCGAACTGGCATAAAGACCGTCCAGGCTCTGCCAAAATCTTTATGTTGTGACGATGAGCGCGCTGAGCCATGGAGTCCGAGCTGCGTCGAGTGGACTCCATATCTCGACGTGTCAGTGGGCGATGTTGATTAGCTATAAACCGTAGTGAGTATTGTCCGGATAAAGGTGATCCGAACGGATATTGGTCTTTAGGTTTATCCGAATCTATGAACATTTCGTTTTTTAGTCGAGATTGCAGGTTTCGCCAGACTCCATACTCGACTGAGCTTGTGGGAAATCCACCTCCAATGGAAATAGTGTCGGCCCGTGGAGACAGGGAGCGCGCCTTGAGTAGGGTGTCGATTGCCAGATGCGACATGTTTATCCTCTCGTGGAGGTCATAACCGTTGCAGTGGAAACTTAGGCCGGTAATTTCGATGTTGGCACGGCCTTGGCTAAGACGAGCGGTTAGAGACAAGGCGGTATCGATGCTCATACCAAACCGTGTGGAGGGGGTTTGGTTCGCAATCCGGAGAAGAACTCGGAGCTGATTAGGCGTATCGATTTCGTCGACAAATTGGGAAATTATTCTTGAATCTACTTCATTGGAAATAGTTAGAGTTGCATCGTGGCAAACTGCCAAATGGATAAGTTCTCGACTCGGTGTAGCACCAGTAATGATTAATTTATTTCCTGGTACACCAGCGGCCAGAGATGATTGGAACTCTTCGACGCTGGCGACATCGATTCCACTGTCGAAACCACGAAGAGCACTCAGTGCTATCTCGCGACTGAAGTGCGCGGACTTATTTGCCTTTTTGCCAAACCGGATACCGAATTTAATGCCGACTTCCTTAGCGGTTGTATGCCAGGCTGAAAGTGTTTGAGCAAATTGGTTTGGGCAAAGGACATGAAAAGGGGTGTCGGAAAGCTCAGCAATGAAGTCAAGTTTCCCTGAGCCAATCAGAGCCGTTTGCCAGCTTGGAACATCAATCTTGCATGATATGGCACTTACCACAGGGATATCTCCGTCCCGAATCCCTGCTTAAGACCTTCCTTGGCGAGGATTTGGCCGACAGCGATATCGGTTAGAACTAGTCCGCTGTTATAGCAAAACGTAGTTTCGTCAATACGAGGCAGTTTGCGCCCTTTGCGGAGCAAATCGGATAGTTCGGCATGGACATTCGGCAACCGACCATCGGTGTCAGCGTAATCGCGACCGGTAACATTCATCTGTTCGATACTCGTCGTGATGACTCTGCTCGCTTGATGACAGATATCAGGGGCGATTCCGTAGCCCACAACAACGACGGTTGCGTGCCGGGGAATATCGGATGCTGTGACAGTACAACGAGTCTCAGGTCCAGCGGCCCCGATAATGAGATCACAGTTTGAACTCACAGTTGTAGGATCGTCTACAATCTTGATTTTTATTTTTCGGCCAAGCTTCACTGCTGCTGTTGATGCAATCTTGGCGCCTTTCTCTAGTCCCACGCTGTGGCTGCCGGCGAGATAAATCGTGTTTAATGTTTCAAAGGTTTCAAGGAGAAAAGGGGCTGCGTTTTGTCCTTGGGTTCCCGAACCGATGATGAGAGCGCTCTGAGGAATTGCACCAGCATACTGTGCCAATAGCGCTGAGACTGCCGGGGTTCTGAGAGTTCCTGCCGCAGCGCCGTCGAGAAGTGCAATAGGATATCCGCTGGAATCGTCGTACAGTGTGAGGGTCGTGTAATAGCTTCTATCCCTGGCGCTTTGTTGGTGAGTTTTGCTCCAATGGGTATAGGAAGTCTTGAATCCGACGGAATTTGAAGAACGACTTCTGCCGACCATCGAGTAACTCACGCTTTCAGGTACTTCAACTTTGATTTTCCCTGGGCACAGAGTTCCTGGCTGGTCGAGCTCGATGAGAGCGGATTTCACCGACTCGAGTACGGACTCGGGTGAAATTTTTATTTGAGCTAATTCTGATCTGCTGAGGACGGTCAGGTTAGTTCGCTGTTTCATAGGATTTCACCATCCATAAATCGGATGTGTTGGCCGTAGCCGGGTTCGTTGATTTCATTGATGGGGCGTGTGTTTTTGGTTCCCATAATGTTGATGCGTAGCATCCAGCGGTCGGTCCCGTCGTAGTTGGCTACGAAAGGTACTCGTCCGTGGGCGCATCGGTCATTGTTGATGATGACCATCTGACCTGGCTTTATAGGCACCGTATAGGTGACAGTGTGAAGAGCCTGTTGAAGCTTCTCAAATGCCTCCCACCACTGTAAGGTTCCAGAATTTTTGTCTGTGTAGGCGGGGTCAAACCTCATGCCTAAATTGCCATCAGTTTTCCAGATTGATGTCATGGCAGTAGGAGCTGCATATTCGTAATCACCGTAAGATGCATCTGGAATAATGATGGCTCCGTCCCCGGTTAGAATTTTTTTCGAATCTACATCGAGTAGATGCCATGCTTCATCGATGGGGGCCAGCGTAGTGCCGACATTTTTGGGGTTACGAAGACCAAATAAAGCGAAGTGCGTCGCGCGCCGCGGATGAAAAGCATCTTCTGTGTGCAGGGTCAATGTGGTGTTGCTGCTGGCGCCAACTTGCTGGTTCTCCTGGCCGCGGGTCGGCACCAAGTCTGTGGTGATACGGCCTTTCTGCTGTCCGAACCATCCGAATGGGCGACCGACAGCGCTAGCGATGATCGCAAGAACGAATCTCCAGGTTCGGACCTTGCCAACGCATTCCTGCCACGTGGCTGGGGTAGGTCCGTGAACTGCAGGGAAGGGAAGTCCATGGATGGAAGTGGCATGGGCAGTAGGGGAGAGCAGAATTAGTTCTTTCAGTTCCTCCAGCTCATCAGTCAAAAGATGATTGATGGCATTGTACGAGTCGGGAGAGCTAATCTTCTGTGTCGCAGCCAGTTCGTCGGCAGCTTTAACGATCCTGTGTGAGAGTTCTTGGCTCAGGTGCAAATGCTGCATGACAGAGAGATTAGGTGAGGGTAGCCTATGCTGTAAAGGGTGGCCTAGGTAATTATTCTTAAAAGAATTTCGTTAGTAGGCTTGCCTAAGCTTTACTGCTGCTGTAGTTGTTAGCTATGTCTTTTCTCCTGTGGGCAGTCTTTCTTAGAGATTAAGGAACCATCATGACCAATTTTTCTCGACGCCAATTCCTCGCTGCAATGGCAGTTATTGGGACAGGCACTTTTCTGACGGCGTGTACGTCACGAGAGTCGACGGCAGGGGATGGGGCTGCCAGTGGGGATGAAGTCGAAAACGTTAATGTGCTGCGTGTTGGGGCTCTCGGGAAAGCGGCAAGCGCTCAACGAGACCCTTACCAGCTTTTGCCTAATGATTCAGATATGCTTATTAGCTCCCTGATCTGGGAGGCTCTGACGGTGCCGGGCGAGAAAGAAACTGTAGTGCCACGCCTGATGCAGGAATGGAAACAGAATAATCCGACTGAGTGGGAATTTATGATTGCCGACGGTGCTACCTTCCATGATGGTTCCTCGGTCACATCTGAAGATGTCGTGTGGTCGTTGAAGAAGATGCTTTCGGATGAGGAAAACTCATTCCGGCTTCCAGTGATGCCTGATAGCATTCGTGCTGCTGGAGCCAACGTCGTTGTGATGGAAACTGCGGAACCGAATTCACAGCTTCCGATGCTTGCGCGATTGATGACCTTCGTGATGAAGAAGGGTTCCTCTGCTGAAAAGCCCATTGGATCGGGGCCGTTCCAGCTGGTCAGTTGGGAAAATGGTTCTGCTAAGCTCAAGCGTTTCGATAACTATCACGGAACAGTAGCAGGAGTTGCTGAGGTCCATGTCATTCCATTTGAAGACTCCACCGCAATGACTAATGCGCTGTTGTCCGGGCAAATTGACTTAGCTCAAGCTGCGGGTCCTATTGCGGCCCGATCCGTCGAAGGAAATGAAGATATAAAGATTGTGCGCCGGATGAATGACTCGGTTATTCCACTAATCATGCGTACCTCAGATGGGCCTTTCTCAGATGTGAAAGTTCGTCAGGCGCTGCGCCTTGCAGTTGATCGGGAGCAAATCATCCAACGAGCTCTCTCCGGTTATGGAACCCCTGCAAACGACATTCTTGGAACGGCAGATTCGAACCTGGATTCTTCGTTAGTGCGTAAGCGTGACGTTGTGAAAGCGAAGAATCTCCTCCAAGAGGCAGATTTTGACCTTGAGAAAACGTATGACTTGTACGTTACCCCTGAGGCTCCGGGTCAAGTAGAGGCGATGAAGGTTATCGCTGATCAGGTGAAAGAAATCGGCATGACTCTCAATGTAGTGGAGCAGGATTCGGGTACTTTCTACGACGAGACATGGACCAAGGCAGACCTATATTGTGGCTATTGGGGAACTAATGATTCTGTGCTCTTCTTCGCTGGGAAGGTTCTCGACGGTGACGCGGCCTCTAATGAGACCGCATTTGATGATGCTGAATTCAACGAGATCTATGACCAGGTACTGGAAAGCACCGATACTGAGAGAATTAACCAGCTAAGCCGCCAGCTGCAGAAGATTGAGTTCGAGCGATCCGGGTATCTGGTCTGGGGTGCATCTGACGGAGTCGATATTGCGAGAGCTAATTTGAGTGGTCTGCCTAAGGCTCCAGGCTATGGTCGTGTCCTTCTTGAAACCGTCCAGAAGGCTTAGTGTGCCAGCGGAAATCGCGCGTTGGCTTATTCCTCGGCTGATAATTCGTGGAGGCTTACTTTTCGCAGTTCTCGGACTTGTTTTTGTAGCGATTGATTGGCTGCCCGGTAATGCTGCCTCCGCAATCTTGGGCGCAAACCGGACCCCGGAAGCTCTGGCAGCGCTAGAAAGAAACCTGAATCTTGATAAGCCGCTTATGGCCCGCTTCCTGAGCTGGCTGGGAAGTGCGTTTGCGGGCGACTTTGGTACTTCCGTAAACGGAGTACCGATTATTAATCTGCTGAGTTCAGCGCTGCCTGTGACGCTGGCAACAACTGGTATGGCATTTTTAGTCACTGCTGTTCTTTCGGTAGCAATCGCCATTTTTTGGGCTTCACGTGCTGAAAGACCCTGGATTTCGCACATTATTGACCGATCGACAGTGGCATTAATTGCGCTACCAGAGTTTGTCGTTGGTGTGTTTCTGGTAGCGGTATTCTCTCTCTGGCTTGGTTGGTTTCCCGCGGTCACTATAACCGCGGAAGGCTTGCCAACCCAGATAAGTATGTACGCATTACCGGTTATGGCGCTGGTAATTCCTCAGGCGGCCTGGAATTCGAGAATGCTTTTCGCAGCGTTCGAGGATGCTTCTCACAACACTGCGGTCCGCAATGCTGAGCTAAACGGAATCGTGGGAAATCAGCTGGCACTTCGACATATCCTGCCGCTATCCGCACCGACATTTGCTACTTCAATGGCTACAACAGCAGGTGTTTTGGTAGCAGGGACAGTCACAGTCGAAGCGTTATTTAACCATCCTGGAGTGGGGCTTTTGGTGTCTAATGCAGTCGCGCAACGGGATATCTCGGTGATTCTTGCCGTACTTGCTGTAACAGGGGCGATCATATTGGTGTTTCTGACTGTGGCAGATGCAATAAAAGTCGCATTCACCCCGAAGGTGCAACTATGATTCGAAGGTTTTTAGCGGGGGCCTTTATCGCCCTAGTGTTAGGCGGACCGGTCGCTGCTGGTTTGTTTGGCATTGAACTGTCGGCGCATGGCGTGCCCTTCGCTAACGGTAACGAGGAGGGTTTCCTAGGAACAGAACACCTGGGGAGAAGCGTGGGCGCTGCAGTGCTTGTCGGTGGCCGGTCCTTGGTCGTAACTGCAATTATCGTCGGTTCTTTGACCACGGCATTTGGCGCTCTATTCGGTATCTTGGGGTCGCTAAAGCCAAAACTGGGCTTCTTTATTGAAGCAGTGGCGGATGTCACCATCTTGGTGCCCGCAGTAATTCTTTTGCTTTTAACCGCTGTGTTATATCCCAATGGAGGATTGCCTTTACTTATCAGCGTTTCTGTCGCAGTCGGTACTCCATACGCCGCCCGCGTAGTCGCTGCCGCAACCTATCCCGTTGCTAGCGCTGGCTATGTTCAGGCTGCACAGGGCAGTGGCGCAACGACCGTCTCGATAATTTTTCGGGACATCATTCCCAATATTTCGGCTGTACTTCGTTCGGTGTGGAGTCTTCGCATTATCGAGGCACTGTATGTTCTGGCAACAGCGAGTTTCCTTGGGGTCGGGAGAAGTTTAGGTGAATTCGCTTGGTCAGCGATGGTGCGTGACAACGCAAGCGGAATATCTCTTAACCCGTGGTCAGTGCTTGCACCGGCTGCTGCATTGGCTGCGACATCGATTGCTGTAGTGGCACTAATTAATGGGGACCAGAAGGAATTGAAGGATGTGTCTATCTCGTGATTGATGTAGATATTTCCGTGAGGCAAGGTCGGCACGTTATCCTACCCCGCACAATGCTCACTGCCCGCGCAGGCGAAGTTACGGTATTAACAGGAGAGAGCGGTTCTGGAAAGACCTCACTTTTAAAGGCATTGATCGGTGCGGTGCCGGAGAAATCAGAAGTATTTGGCGCGATCTCTGTCGAATCCAATGAATGCCGAGTTTTAAACCCGTTGGAGTTGTCAGAAACTGAACTAGCCCGTTTTCGCCGTGAACATATTGCTTTCGTAGGGCAGGATCCGGGTGCTGAGCTGCCGCCATTGATGTCAGTAGCCCGGTTGCTCCGGGAGTTGGCCCCAGGCACCGACGTTGCAGCGTTGTTGCGACGTGTAGATCTCCCCGCCAGCATTGCTTCCCGGCGGATTCACCAGCTGTCCGGTGGGCAGCAGCGGCGGGTGGCATTAGCTCGGGCGCTATCACGTTCGTCTAAAGCAATTGTTCTCGATGAGCCGTTCGCTGGCCTCGATTCCGGTACATCGACGGTTATCGCTCATCTGCTCAGGGACATTGCGGATAGCGGTGTTACGGTCATCTTCACCGCTCACCAGGTTCCTAAGCTCGCGATTGGCATTGACAAAGTCGCGGTTGTCGGGAATGGAATCGAAGAAAACGGTTCGAAATGCCAGATTGCGGAACGCCAGAGTGCAGGGACGAAGACTGATCAAATCCTGCATTTGGTAACGAAAGATACCCAGGTCACAGAACTATCCAAAGCCTCGATCGGTGAATCTATGCCGGGGGCGGGGGCAGGGGCGGGCGCGTCTCCAGTCTTAAGAGTTTCCAACCTGAGCTGCGTGAATAATGAACGCGTGACTCTTTTTCAGGGCCTCTCTTTCGCTGTACAGCGTGGCACTATGGTTGGGGTCAAGGGACCGTCGGGAAGCGGAAAGTCGACACTACTTCGGTGCCTAATCGGGCTAAACCACGCAGAGTCGGGTGAGATTGAAATCGCTGGTGTAACTCGTGAAGCTAAGCGTACATGGCCACGGAAGAATCGTTTGATGATGCAGATAGTTCCGCAGGATCCTGCCTCTACGTTGAACCCGAAAATGACCGCGCTCGATGCCGTAGCGCGTGCAGCCCGGGTGTCGGTAAGGGGACGCCGTGACGCACGCCGAGCGGCAATAGATTTGCTCGATAAAGTCGGTATCGATAAGCAGCTCGCACAGCGTAAGCCAAGTGGACTCTCTGGAGGGCAGAGGCAGCGTGTTGCAATCGCACGTGCTCTAGCCGTGCGCCCAAAGCTCCTGCTCTGCGATGAAATTACCTCGGCGCTTGATTATCAAGCAGCGACCAAAGTGATGAGCGTTCTGCAAGAACTCAACAGCGAGGGAATGGGCATAGTTCTAGTCAGTCACGATGATGAGCTGCTGCAATCGTATTGCTCCACGGTTATCCCAATTGGAACTGCAGCTGTGGGTTGAGACCAATACACGCTTGGTTGTCTGAGCCCAGGCGCTAAAAGTGGGGTCAAGGATGAAAAGGGGGCCTAAGTGCAAGAAACTCTCAAGTTTCTTGCACTTCTCGCCCTCCTCAGAAAACAGCCCTGGGGTTTTATCGAAACGGATGCAAGAAACTTGAGAGTCAGCGCGGAAATACCCTGTAAAGCTCTGCTGTTCGAGTCTTAAATCGGCAGCTTCTTGAAGATCGGGCGCGGGATGTGCTTCAGCACCATCATCACTAGCTGGAATGCCGGCGGAGCCCAGACCAGGGTCTTACCGGCCTCGACGGATTTCACTGCGAGCTTGGCGACATCTTCCTTGTTCACGGTCAACGGAGCCTCGTCCACGTCAGCGGACATACGGGTACGGACCTGACCAGGGCGGATAACCAGGGTCTTGACACCGTACTCCTCCAGGGCCTCACCCAGGTTCAGGTAGAAACCATCCAGACCGGCCTTGGTGGAACCGTAGACAAAGTTGGAGCGACGCACGCGCTCACCAGCAACGGAGGACATGGCAATGAACTGACCATGGCCCTGCGCCTTGAACTTCTGACCAACCAGAACACCCATAGACACCGCGCCGGTGTAGTTGATGTTCGCAGCCAGGACGGCCTTGCGCTGGTTCTGCCAGAGCTCCTCGGCGTCGCCAAGCATGCCGAACGCGACGATGCAGATGTCCACGTCGCCGTCGGCAAATGCCTTATCGACGACCTCCGGGTGGGAGTCGAAGTCCGTTGCGTCGAAGTCGAGGGTGACCACCTCGGAAGCGCCGGCGGCCTTCATCTTCTCGGCGGAGGCTTCGCGCAGGGGGTCGTTTGGCAGGGAAGCCAGGATGACCTTGGCCGAGCCCTTCTTCAGGAACTCGGCGGTGATCGCCAGACCGATTTCACTGGTGCCGCCGAGCAGCAGGATGGACTGGGCAGCGCCTACAGCATTAATCATTGGGGCTTAAATCCTCTCGGTTGTCTTAGTGCAGTTCCAGTCGACGCGACATGTCAGAGGCGAAGACACCGTGCGGGTCGATCTCATTGCGGGTGTCCAGCCAGCTCTGCATCTCGGGGTACATCTGGTGGAAGTTAGCGGCGGAAGTGCGCGACTCCTTAGCCAAGTAGAGGCGGCCGCCGAACTCCATGACGCGGCGGTCGAGGTCGTCCAGGAACTGGCCGAGACCCGGCTTAATCGGGAAGTCCACGCAGACGTTCCAACCTGGCATCGGGTAGGACAGCGGAGCGCGGTTACCCTCGCCGAACAGCTTGAACACATTCAGTGCCGAGTAGTGGCCGGAGCGCTGGATATCGCGGACAATCTCCTTGAACGGCTCGACGGCCTCGCGCGGAACAACGAACTGGTACTGCAGGAAGCCCTTGGAGCCATAGCCGCGGTTCCACTCACCGATGAGATCCAGCGGCTGGTAGAACTGCGTGAGGTTCTGCACCTGGTTCCGGTAGGTACCGGACTTCAGCCACCACAGCTCACCAATGCTGATCATGGTCAGCTTGTTCATGGTGAAGGACGGGAAGATATCCGGCACGGTCACCAGCTGCGGAGCGTTGAACTTCAGCGGGTCCTTGGCCAGCTTCGGGGCGTATTCCTCCAGCTGAGCCAGGGTTGCCAGCGAACCGCGGGAGATTGCGGCGCGTCCCAGCTTCGGCTCCGGCGAGATGGCATCGAACCACGCGGAGGAGTAAGTGAAGTTTTCCTCGG
This sequence comes from Corynebacterium sp. HMSC076C10, assembly GCF_001812455.1. Classification (NCBI taxonomy): domain Bacteria; kingdom Bacillati; phylum Actinomycetota; class Actinomycetes; order Mycobacteriales; family Corynebacteriaceae; genus Corynebacterium; species Corynebacterium sp. HMSC076C10. Next base: position 24,505 of record NZ_KV809100.1, on the reverse strand, counting down.
AGCCATCGGAGTGGAACTCGATGGTCTCGTCCAGAGTGTGGGTCATGTCGCCATCGGCGATGAAGTAGGCCGTCTCGGTCTTGGTCATCTTGATCCGAGCGCGGACAATAATGCCGGTCAGGCCCATGCCGCCGACAGTTGCCCAGAACAGCTTGCCGTCCGGATCATCTGCGGAGCCCTCCGGCTCGAGGTGCAGGATACGGCCATCAGCGACCAGCAGCTCCATCGACAGCACATGGTTGCCGAAAGAACCTGCGGAGTGGTGGTTCTTACCGTGAATATCCGGACCAATGGCACCACCGATGGTGACCTGGCGAGTACCCGGCAGTACCGGCACCCACAGGCCGTAGGGCAGCGCGGCCTTCATCAGCTGATCCAGTGTGACACCGCCGTCGACATCAACAATCGCCGACTCCTGGTCAATGGAGTGGATCTTGTTGAGCTTCTGCATGTCGATGACCAGACCGCCCGAGTTCTGGGCGGGGTCGCCGTAAGAGCGGCCCATACCGCGGGCAATCACACCGCGGCGCAGGTGGGCAGGCTTGTCGGAGTTCTGGTCTGCGACAGCCTTGACGGCGTTAACGATTTCATCCAAGTCCGGCGTCGACAGCACCTGGGACTTAGCGGGGGCGGTACGACCCCAACCGGTCAGGGTCCTGGCTTCTGTGTGTACGGCTCCGTAGGCACCGTTCGAAGCATCGGTGCTGGACTTGCCGTTAGTGTTAGTGGACATCAAGGCTAGGCTACCCCTTTGCACCGGCTCCGTCGCCCGTGACGCTCCGAGGTGTTGGTCACGCTTGAGGCCGCGCACGGGCCGTCGGAAAGCGAACGAAATGTACGGAGAGGCTATAGATCCATAATTTTTCGGATCTCTTCCGGCAGCATCTCCTGCGAGGTGATCTGCGGGCCGTCGTAGGCCTCGAGTACGCGGTAGACCTGTGCGCGCTCTGTGCTGTCGAGGATGGGCAGTTCCTCGGCGAACAGCATGACCATCTGGTTCGACAGCGGGGTATTGGTGTACTCGGCGGCCATGTTGATGGTTTCGCGCGGCTTCTTCTTAAAAAAGTCGAACATGCGATACAGGCTACCCCGCTTCGAATCCGCCACTCGCGATACCATCAACCTCATGACGTCCACGCCCGCTGCTACTCCGCAGACCCTTGCCGTATGTAGTTCCACATCGCCCGTTGTCATTTGGCATGTGGAGCTCTCGCCGTCCTTTGCAGGCGAGAGGTTGTCGGGTGCATGGCTGGTGGATCCGCTTGACGACGGAGCCCTGGAGACCGCCACCAATCTGCTCACCGGTTGCTTTGTTGCAACTGTGACCGCGGGCGATGGTGACGGTGACGCTGCGGCAGAGAGCGCTGAGGGTGCTGAGGGTGCGGACTTGCTATCGCAAGCGATTGAGCAGGCGGGGGCCACGGTGATTGACCTGCCGGCATCCGTGGCCGGCATTCGTGACCACATCGGACAGCTGCGCGCCGCCGCGAAGGAAGAGAAGGCCAAGCCCGGCAAGGGAAATCTGACGGAGCCGCGGTTTCCCAAGGTCAACGACGTGGAGGTTATTGATTTTCCGCATGTTGGCGAAAAGGTCGCAGGGCCGGTGCTGGGGCTTGCCCGCGGGGTAGAAGAGCTGGTGGCGCAGTGGACCGCGGTGGAGTCGCAGCGCCTGCGTCGCAAGTACTTGGTAGAGCCGTGGGGTGCGGAGCCGCGCCAGATTCCGCTGGTAAAAACGCGCGCATTGTAGCGAGTTTTTGCCATCCAGGCCACATTGTTTTTCCTGCGTACGCTGTGAGGTATGGCAGCACAGACCGATAACGTAGTCGCCTTCCCAGGCGTTCGCGTGGCCACGGAACCGGCCACGCTCATTATCGGTGCCTCTTTAGAGGAAGAACCGTGCAGTGCCCACCGCGTCTTCGGGGTCAATGACCAGATGGATCTGCGAAGCCTGTCCCGCGTGTTAGCAGTCATCTTTGGGTGGGGCGAGGAAAGCGTGCCGACGAAGTTCCATTTGCCCGGCTCTGCGGTGGAGTCTGCGGCGCAGCTGGTGACTGGCGGCAGACCCGCAGCGGTCGGAGTCGTCGATGTTCCCCTGTCCACCACAGTTGCCGAGGTGCTGCAAAGTCCCGGCGATACCCTTATCTGGCAGTGGGGCCTGTGGGAACATACCTTGCAGGTCAGAGAAGCTTTTGCCCGCGATGAGGCCACCCCGGATGCCCTGTGCATCGGTGGCTCGGGTTCAATCCGCGCACTGGGGGATGTGGACGCGGAGGAGCCGGTAGATATTGCCGCAATCAATAGGGAATTGACCGGACGGGACTCTATTCAAAATACGCTGGCCACCGCTCGTGCCGATATCGTGGACATCATCGAGAGGTCGGGGGTGTTTGAATTCGTGCCCCTGTTACAGGCTCTGGACCTGCAGAGGTCGGAAGCAACCGCGCTGGAATTGACCGGGGAGGCGGGGGAGAGCGTCGTTAAGCGATTGCGCGCATTGCCTATAGAGGACGCCGAGAAAGACCCAGCCGGGCACGATGCGGCATTGGTGGAGCTGCTGTGCTTGGCGGCGCTGACCTCGGATGAGCTACGGCATGATGTGGCGGCGCATGTCATGGAGCGCCTCGGCTGGGAGAGCGACGAGGGCATCCCGCTATCCGGCGAGGACGTGGAGGAATTGGCAGCGGCTAGCTGGGCGGAGATGAGCGCGCTGGGGCTAGCTGGGGAGGATACGCTCTCGCCGGTGGAGCGGCTGGATCTACTGCGTGAGGCGCTGCGACGTTAGTTTTTTTCTCCTCTTTATTGCTTGTTTATGTTCGCGCTGGCTGTTTGTTAGCTGGCCGGTGGCCTAGAATTCCTAGGCGTGTCAGCGAATGAAACAGCAAATGAAAACCCGAACCGCGACAACGGCAAGCTCGGAAACGGCTCCCACGAAAACGGTTTTGTCGTAGAGGACTCGGCCGCAGTGCCAATGGCGACGGAGGCCAAGGACGAGCACGGACTGAAAGTGCAGATGATGCGCTTTATTATCTCCGGCGTCATCGCGGCGGTGGTGGACTTCGGCCTGACGTTCATCATGCTCAACGCCTTCGGGGCGACCAACTTCTGGGGCAAGACGGTCGGCTGGGTTTTCGGCACGATTACGGCGTACATCATTAACAGCCGCTGGACCTTCAAGTCGAAGTCCTCGGCGAAGAAGGTGCTGGCAGTTGCGGTGCTGTACCTGATTACCTACGCCACCCAGGTCGGCATCTTTAATGTGTTGCAGCCCTGGCTTGTCGAGGCCTGGGATTGGAACGCGCAGTGGGCACAGTTCGGCGCATTCGTCGTCGCACAGGGCGTTGCGACGGTAATTAACTTCATCATTCAGCGTGTATTCATCTTCCGTGTGAAATAGCGCGATACGCTGGGGGACGTGACTTCGACTGCTTCTAATAAGGAATCCACTCAGCTGACCGCCGAAACCGATGTTGACATGCTGACTATTCAGCGCGTGCTGTTTGCTCCGCCCGCAGACTGGGTGGAGCCGGATTTGTACTACCGAGTCGAAGGCGTTGGCGCCTACGACAGCTCGGTGCAGGCCACCCGTAACTCGATCACACTCGGTCGCCACACCGTGGTGCGCACTGACACCTACTTCGGTCGCTTCCGAGCTTCTTACTGGCAGCGCTGGACCTCAATTAAGCAGGTCGAAATCCGTGCGCGCGTGGTCGGTTCCGCGCGTGTGCTGGCCTACACCGAAGATATTGGGGGCCACCTCCGCTTGGAGGACTCCTGGGCAGCGGGCGGCTCGGATGCCGACGGCAACTGGACCGGTGAGCACTCGCCAATGTCGGGCTCTGCCAATGAAGAGGTGCGTCTGACCGTCCCGCTGGACCGCTTCGCCGATGGCGGTGCCATTCACCTGCGCTTCGACACCGAGGACGCAGGCGCAAAGATTTCCGATGTCCGCTATGTTGTGCCCAAGTCGGCTATCAAGCGCGATATTCCGACTGACCTGGTCATTTGTTCCTACAACCGACCGGTTGACTGTGCTCGAACCGTCGCCACGCTGGCAGAGGACCTGCCAGCCCTTGAGCGCGTTCGCACCATCCGCGTCGTTGACCAGGGCGAACAGCACCCGGCCGACGAAGCCGACTTCATCCAGGCCAAGGAAATCCTCGGCGAGCGTCTGAACGTTGTCCACCAGCCGAACCTCGGCGGCGCCGGCGGTTTCTCCCGCGGCATGCGCGACGCCACCGCTGCGGGCGACTGCATGGTGCTGCTTACCGACGACGACATCCGCCCCGAGCCCGAAACCACCCTGCGCCTATCCGCCCTGGCCGTATGCGCGGAAAAGCCGATGCTGCTCGGTGCGCAGATGCTCTTCCTGTTCAACCCGACCAGCCTCTTCCGCACCGGCGAGACCTACAACTGGAAGGCGCTGACGGTCGAGGAGAACGACCCCAAGTTCGGTTACGCCGACGTGGACGTGCGCAAGTACCACCAGCTGCGTCGCCTGGGCGTTGACTACAACGCCTGGTGGACCTGCCTGGTGCCGTCCGAGGTCATTAAGAAGATTGGCCTGGCGCTGCCGCTGTTCTTCCAGTACGACGACATCGACTACGGTTTCCGCGCCGCCAAGGCCGGCTACCCGACTGACACCATTCCGGGCGCCGCCGTCTGGCACGCCGATTTCTACTGGAAGGACATCGAAAACGCCGCCCAGTACTTCGGCCTGCGCAACTCGCTTATCGCCGCCACCATGCACGGCGATGTCACCGCAAAGGACATGGTCAACGTCGCTTCACGACGAATCCTCTCGAACCTAGTCTCTATGCGCTACGGTCTGGCCTGGACGCAGATGGAAGCTGTTCGTGACCTGCTGCGTGGACCGGAGGTGCTGAAGAACGCATCGCAGGGCGACTTCGCTCGCATTTCCGCTGGTCGAAAGAACTTCCCGGAGACCGAGCTGCTGCCGATGCACGAGATGCCGGGTGGTCTGACCCCAGTTCGCCCGCCGTCACACGAGATCTCCAGCGAAAATAAGACGATGGCAAAGCGTTTGGCTTATACGCAGATGGGTAAGAAGCGCCCGGGTCCGGTGGCTGTGGCCTTCGAGGACTCCTTCTGGTGGCACATTTCCACCTTTGACGACGTGTGGGTTACCGATGCTTCCCAGAACGGTGTGCGTCACCTGGTCCGCGACCTGGAAAAGGAAAAGTCCATGCGCGCCGAGACCATCAGCCTCATGCGCGAACTGTCCTCCAAGTGGGACGACCTTGCGAAGCAGTGGCGTGCCGCCGTGCCGTCGCTGACCAGCGAAGACAACTGGGAAAAGTTCTTCCAGGGCGAGTAGTTCTTCAATCATGACCACGCACACACCCACGCCTTCGACTAGCTCAGGTGGCAAAACCCGCAAGCAGCTCATCGCCATTTTGGTGCTATTGGTGCTGATTATCCTGTTGCTGGCTCTGTTCCTTTTCCTCCAGGTTTCTGGGGATCGAGGTGGCGATTCGGCGGCTGCCGAGGGTGGGGCGTCGTCGTCAAGCGAAAATGGCGATGCGCAGGTGCAGGCGCAGGCGGAGAAGGCCGTCGTTGTGTACAAGCAGGTGCTGGCGAACCCGGCGCCACTGCAGACTTTTGTCGGAGAAGTTAGCCCCGGTGGGGCGATGAAATATGCGCTCGTGCATCTTGATGATGGGTGCGTGCCCGAGCTGGTGCTGAACTATGGCACAAGTGCGATGAGCGCCGAAATTGATGCGATTGGTGTCTACGGCGTTGACGAGAATGGTCAGGAAATTCAGTTTCAGAATTCCTACCATGACGGCGTGACTTCTGTGGGCGGTGTACGTCGCGCTCTTCAGCGAGCTACTGGTCAGCCGGGTATGTTCTCGTTTTCTGCAGAGAGGATGGGGCGCGATCAGGAAGATTTGCTGGTGACGCGCCAGGGCAATGAGCTGGTGGAAACGCCTGCGAATCCGGGTGCCGGGGAGTTCGAACAGTTTAACTGGATTCCGGCTGACAACCTGGATGTCGTCGAGGCCATTGCTGCTGGTAATGACTGCGCGCCGGGCTCGGGCTCGAATGGTACTGGCGCTGATGGTGGTAACGGTGGCAACGGTGGCCCGAATCCGACGGCGGGGCAGTCGGCTTCGGAGTCGGGGGCTGGTTCGGGTTCGCAGTCTGGGGCTTCGGGTTCTAGTTCGCAGGGGTCGAGCAACGGAACCAGCGGCCAGCAGACCGTGACCGGTACTGTGAAGGTTTTCCAGAATCGAGCCGAGGTTCTCGCTTATCAGCAGCGTGAGGATCCCAACCCCCATACTGCCGACGATCGACAATTTGCGATTCTGGTTCTCGACCAGCCAACTGAAGTGACAGCAAAGCTTGCAGGAAGTAATGAATCTGAGACACGCACTATTGACCATGTCGTGATTAACCCAAGTCTCCACAGCGACGGGGAAAGGGTAACGATTAGCTTCTCAGCTGACGAGAAGTACTGGCCGTCAGACACCGGCATTCCGTTCGGTCTCGCAGTTGAGGACGGCGCCAAGTACTAAGTAAGCGACAGCTGGGTGTCCGCAGCTAGTTATCCACAGCCGCCAAATTGTCCACAGAAACGGGCAATTCGGCGGCTTTTCTGCTGCCAATTTCCGCGGGGTCGACCATAACTAAAGGCACTAATTCCAATGCGTGAATTCCTGTAGCCCACCTCGGGGAGCGTGCCTAAACCAATGCCTAACTGGACTTACGATTCCGATGGCCTCATCCACGCGGCTTCGCAGAAACAAATCAAGCATCCTTGTGAATATGTCAGTGCCAAGTCAGAGCTGGATAATCTGCACGGGCACGTCGGAAGCGCAAATATTCGAGATGGATCCCTGCTCAGACTGGCGTACGGCACATACATCGAGTGCTCTCGCTGGAATGCGCTGTCAGCATTCGAACGTTTTCAACTGCAGATAAAGGCACTGGTCAAGCCAGGTTCCGGGACAATCATTACGGGTGAAGCAGCCGCTGCGTTGCATGGCATCCCGTTGCTTGTTCGAAATGCCACAATCGCGCTTGCCAATTCCGGCCTGCGCCGACCTGGCGGCGGATTGCGCCATGTCGGTGACAGAATCCTCGAACAAGACATCGTTCGCATTGGTGGGCGCTGCGTTACCGATGTGCCGAAAACCGTCATCGATATCTGCCGCACCGCCGAGTCCGAAAACGGGCCAGTCATCGTTGACACCGCACTGCGACAGTGGTGTGACCTCGAAGAACTGCACACCGTCCTCACAAATTACCCACGTTCGCCGGGTACCCGCCGCGCCCGCGAGCTACTTCGAACTGCCAGCGCACACAGCGAAACCATCGGTGAGTCAATCACAAAGAAATGCATAATCGACTCAGGAATTGCCACGCTTTACGACGAAAAATGCGTGCTCATGCAGCAAGTCGAGTTCTATGACAGTGAAGGATTCATTGGGCGCGTCGATTTTTATGTGCCTCATCTGAATTTGATCATTGAGTTCGATGGGCTGACTAAGTATTCCGGTGGCGGGGTAGCAGCTACGGAGACTGTGCTTCTGAAAGAGCAAGCTCGCGAGAAGCGTCTGCGAAACCTCCACTTAGATGTACTCCGCTTCCAATGGTCACAGGTCATTAATGGGGACTGCGTGGAGGTCTTGCGACAGTTCGCTATTCGGCAGAGGCAGCGCATTCAGGCAGGTGGGTTGGTATTTTCGTCCGAAGTTGGGCGTTTTCGTCAAGCCACTGTCCCGTATAAAGATCGGCAGCTCCGTGAGTCCAGAATCCAGGAGCGTAAGCAGCGTTTGCAGCTTCTGGAAAATGCACCGGCCTCGCGCGACTCAGGCTAAGTTCAGCTGCTGACCTATTGCAATTGTGCTGACTTATGGCCAACTTTCCGCCACTTGTCGATGACTTTTCAGGACTTATGGCCACGCTGTTGGCCTGGCCCGCGCACTTATCGTAGGACTATTCACTTATGCGCAGGCTGTAGCGCATCGATGAGTGAATACCTCATCGATATGTCAGTGGAGGAGAAGGGAACCAGGGGTTAGGTAACACTTTTGCGCACTGAGCACTCGAAATGCGGACTACACGACCCGGGCGAGATCAAATATGCAGGCCAGCGCCACAGCCTCAGCCCCACCAGCCTCATCAGCCTCAGCGCTTGCCCGAACCCACCAGCCCCACCAGCCGCAACGCCAGCCCGAACTACTTCGACTTTGGATCGAAGCGCTCGAAGTTCTCCGCGCGCCCCTGCTTCAGTAGCTTGAACCAGCGGTAGAAGCCGCGGACATCGCGGCGCTGGACCAGGAAGAACCAGCCGAAGCGCAGGAACTCCTGTGGCATGAGCTTGCGCATGCCAGGCTGGCTCATCAGGTAGCCACGGTTGCGGTAGGTGAAGTAGCGCTTGAAGTCATTGGTCGGGTACTGCGTGTGCATTTTGCCGCCGAGAATGGGCACAAATTCACCCGAACCGGAGGGGTGCAGGTAGGCCGTCGTCAAGCATGTGCCGAACCGGAGGCCGGAGCGGACCAGGCGGCGGTGGAATTCGACCTCGTCGCCGCGGATGAATAGGCGGTAGTCGGGAACGCCGAGCTGTTCCAGCGAGCGGGCGCTAAACAGTGCGCCGTTAAACAGGGATGCGATGCCGGGCAGGAGGTCGTGGTTGCCGTCGATGGTCTCGAGGTCGCTAGGCAGTTCGAGCCCGGTAGCAGCCTTCTGATCTGCGAAATTGGTGAACCACTTCGTGCCCTCGGAGTCGCGTACTTCCGGGAGTTTGGGGTTGATGCCGCTTTCGAAAAGCTCCTCGCGATGACGGCGCCACACCAGCCCGCGGCGCAGGGGGAATGCCAGCTTGTTCGGGGCCTTAATGTCGCAGACCACCGGCGAGACAGCGTCGAGCTGGTGACGTCGCGCGCAGCTGTGCAGCGCCTTCAGCACGTAGGAGTCCTCCGGGCGCCCGTCATCATCGGCGCACCAAATCCACTCCGCGCCCAGCGACAGCGCAGTCAGCATACCCAGTGCGAAACCACCAGCGCCGCCCAGGTTCGTCTTGGAACCGACGTAGTGAATCTCCGGCGCCGATCCGCTTTCCGACGACTGCTGCGCCGCCACCTGCTCGGCGAGTTCCTTGACCTTCGGGTCGTTGCCGTTGTCGACGATGATGAGCCACTTCGGCATGTGGGTCTGGCTGGCAACGATGGGAAGCGATTGGCGCAGGTCCTCGATGCGGTTGTGAGTCACCACGATTGCGGCCGTTGCTGCTTCATCGTGCTTTGGGTGGTCAGCCGAGTTTTCGCTCACTTCGTTCTCCATCGGGGGAAGTACCGTTTATTACTGTTTTTATTGCTGTCTATCTTGCCATGTTGCTCCGGGTGGGCAATTCCAAGCATCCGTGCCGCCCGCCAGCCGCTCGCCAGCCGCCCGCTCGGCCACGATGGGGAACTGCGCCCGGACTCCCGGCGAAGCTGCTACCGTCGCTGCGCGAGCACGCGGCGCACCTGGTCGGCGGCCTCTTTACCTTCGTAGGCTTCGACCACTTCGTCGACAAGCCCTGCCTGTCGAACCGTACCGTGATCAATCCACAGCGCCGTGTCGCACAGCTGCGCCAGGAACTCATTTGAGTGCGACGCAAACACCAGCAGACCGGAGCGGTCGACCAATTCGGTCAACTTCGTCCGGGCCTTCGCCATGAATGCGGCGTCGACGGCTCCGATGCCTTCGTCGAGAAGCAAAATCTCCGGCTCAATGGACGTGACCACGCCGAGCGCCAGTCGCACGCGCATACCGGTGGAGTAGGTGCGCAGTGGCATGTGCAGGTAGTCACCGAGTTCGGTGAATTCTGCGATTTCGTCGAGCTTGGATTTCATCTGCTTGCGTGTCTGCCCCAGGAACAGACCGCGGATGATGATGTTTTCCAGACCTGAGATCTCCGGGTCCATGCCGACACCGAGGTCGAACACCGGAGCCACACGGCCGCGCACATCGGCGGCACCGCGCGTGGGCTCATAGATGCCCGACAGCAGTCGCAGCAGCGTGGACTTACCCGCGCCGTTGTGGCCTACTAGGCCGACGCGGTCGCCCTCACGCAGGTGGATGTTGATGTCCTTCAGCGCCTCAATAACCACGACGTTGGAGTCATTGCGGCCAATCGCACCACCCGCGGCGCCGAGGAACGCCTTCTTCATCGACCGCGATTTGGCGTCGAAAATGGGGAAGTCAACGCACGCGTTGTAAGTATCAATGCTGACCATGCTTATCCCTTGCTAGTTCTATTCGCTTTACGACGGCCCTTGCGGCCTAAACCCAGTAGCTCACGCGGGAGCGCCACAGGCGCATAGCCCCGAGTGCCAGCAGCAGGCCGACTGCGGTGCAGGCGAGGACAATCCACCAGTGGTAGGTATCCACCGGCTCGCCGGTCAATGGGGCGCGGATGATTTCCAGGTAGTGGAACAGCGGGTTGATCTCTGCGATGCGTGCGCGTTCGGCGACGGCACCGCCCTGTTCCTCCAGCGTCTTGGTGGTCCACACAATCGGAGTCATGTAAAACACCAGCTGAATTAGGGAATCCAGCAGTGGTGCCACGTCGCGGTAGCGCGTAGCGATGATGCCGAAGAACATCGTCACCCACACACCGTTGACCACCAGCAGCGCCATCGCGGGGATGACCAGAAAGAAGTTCCAGCCCAAATCCGGCCGGAAGACCAGCACGAGGATTAGCCAGATCACCATGTTGTGGGCCAGGAAGAGCAGCTGCCGCCATACCAGCCTGTAGACGTGAACGCTCAGCGCGCTGGGCAACTGTTTGATCAGGCCTTCGTTTTCAATGAAGACGGTTGCGCCCTCGCGCACGCAGCCGGAGATGAATCCCCAGATGATCAGGCCAACGGTCACGTGTGGCAGGAAGAACGCCAGCTCCTGCTGGAACAGCAGCGAGTACAGCAGGCCGAGAGCGAGGGCCATGGCGCCGGTGGCAATGGTGATCCACAGTGGACCAAGCGTGGAGCGGCGGTACCGCTGTTTGATGTCCTGCCAGCCCAGTTGCAGCCACAGCTCGCGCTGGCCGAAGCCGATAGCTAGATCCCGCCAGGCAGCGCCCATGGTGCGGGAACGCGACTTGAAAGCCGGTGCCTCGCCTGTTGCGTCAGTTATGCGCGCAATGTCGCGACGGAGAGTTTCCTCCGTGCGGATAGCGGAGCCATTGCGCACAGTATTGGCCGGCTGGTCGGCTGCAGCTGCGGATTGGCGATCATTTTCTGCGTTAGTCACGTCTCCAAACTACTAGCTAGGGCGGTTTAGATTGAATACCGACGGCACCGGGCGAGCCATTATTCCACGTCGTGACGGCGAACAACGGTCGCGTGGGACGGTCGTCATTGGTGGTGACGTGGTGCTTCTGAGGCTGTTTCCACGGTTGGTTATGTGACTGGTTATGTGACCCTGGAAAACTTACATACAATCGCCGCTGTAACTGCTTTATGGCATGCAGCTGGTGCATATGGTTCACGCATCGGGAGTGCTTGCGCATGGCTACAGGCAAGAAAAGTTCGTCCAATTTTAAGCAACTACTAAAAAGGGATAAAGATTATCCTATAGGGGGTTGCTTCGATAGAATTGGTTCCAACTAAGATGTGCAATCGATACACGGTTCGGGGCATGGATGCTCGATTCGTGGGTGATTGCACAGTTAACTCTGAAATAGATATCGCAGCTTGAATTCGAAACCGGGAAAGGGTTTTCATGGCCTTCGATGTGCCGACAACCAGGGGTGCTTACTCGTCGCTTTCCGACGGGTGGACATACCTCAATGCGGGTCAACGCACCCAGGTACCCGAGCGTGTCCAGGCTGCGATGATTTCTGCATTTCGCAATGCCCAGAAGTCCCTTCCTGGTGAGACTGGGGCGGGGGCTCATGGCCAGTCGCGCAGCTCGGGCGTTCCCGCTGCAGCGGAGCTAACCGCCAGTGCGCGCCGGGCTTTTGCCGACCTCACTGGCGGCCCGGTCGCCGGCGTGGTGTTGGGATCTTCGCGTGAGGTGCTCATGGAGCAGTTCACGTCCGCAATGAGTCGACGCTTGACGCTCGGCTCTAACCTGGTGATTTCTCGCATTGGTTCGCAAGTTGTACACGCACCACTACGCCGGGCAGCCAATCTCTACGGAGCTCAAGTCCGCATTGCTGAGGCCGACTTGTCCTCGGGTACGTTGCCGTCCTGGCAGTTCGACGAGCTCGTAGACGAGCACACTCGCCTCGTTGTCGTCCCGGCCGCGGATCCGTTCATTGGCACCATTGCCCCGGTAGCTGACATTTCTCGGCGGGTGCATGAGCACTCCAACGCCTGGGTTTTGGTTGATGCCTCGGATATTGTCGCCTACCGCGATGTGTCGATGAGCAAGCTGGGCGCCGACATCATGCTGGTTGATGCCTCCGTGCTGGGCGGGCCTGAGGTCGCAGCATTGGTGTTCAAGGATCCCGAGATGTTCGAGCGCATGACGTCGTTAAGCTATGTGCCGAATGTGCGCGGCGTCGAGCGGATCGAGGTTTCTCCGGTGTCGCCGGCATTGCTCGGCGGGGTGTCGGAATCGGTGCTGCACTTGGCATCGCTGGATAGCACGGCGAGGGGGTCGCGTAGGCATCGCATTGAAACGGCGATGCCGCAGGTTTCTCGCTACTTGACGACGTTGTCGGAACGCCTGATTGCGGCGTTGATGACCCTGCCGCGGGTGTACATCATCGGCATGGATACCGAAGATGATTCTTTCGCGAGTGTGTCGCGGGCACAGCACATTCCGCGCGTTAGCTTCCTCGTCGATGGGGTGTCGGCGAAGGTAGTCGTGGACAGGCTGCTGGATAATGGCCTGGTGACCAGCATTGTTGATGCATATGAATCACCACTGCTGGAGGCCATGGGCATCGATGAGGCTGGAGGCGCCGTGGGAGTCGGCCTCCAGCCGTTCAATACGCCGCACGACATTGACCAGCTCGTGCGCGCAGTTGCCTCGCTCGGTTAGCTAGGCAGCCGGTTAACTAGACGGTCAGCACAATCTTGCCGCTGACCGCGCCGCTGTCGAGCAGCTCGTGGGCCTTGGCTGCGTCGCGCATATCCATGACCTCATGAATTTGAGGGGTGACGGTGCCGTCGGCAAGCATTGGCCAGATGGTGTCCTCTGTGGCGTTGACGATGCGAGCCTTGTCAGCGAGATCGCGGTAGCGCAGGCCGGTGGCGGTGATGGAGCCGCGCTTGCTCAGCAGGCGGCCGATGTTGAGCTCGCCCTTAACGCCGCCCTGCATGCCGATGATGACCAGGTGGCCGTCCTTTGCCAGGGCCTTGACGTTTCGGTCGAGATACTTTGCGCCCATGATGTCCAGAATGACATTGGCACCGCCCTCAGCTGCGACGATCTCCTCGAAGTCCTCTTCCTTGTAATTGATGAGGATGTCGGCGCCAAGCTCCTTGCACTTAGCCAGCTTCTCCGCTGAACCGGCGGTGACTGCGACGCGAGCACCGAGCCGCTTGGCCATCTGAATAGCGAAAGTGCCGATGCCACCCGCGCCACCGTGGACCAGCAGCAGGTCGCCTTCCTTGAGGCCGGCAATCATCACGACATTCGAGAACACCGTGCAGGCAACCTCGACGACGGATGCGGCCTCGGTGAAGGAGTAGCCATGTGGCAGGGGGAGAATCTGGCCGGCCGGGACTGCGACCTTTTCGGCGTAAGCGCCACCGGAGAGAAGGCAGCAGACCTCGTCGCCGACTTTCCAGCCCTGGGAGTCCCCCTTGACCTCTTCAATGACACCCGCGCACTCCAGGCCGAGGGTGTCGGTCACGCCTTTCGGTGGCGGGTAGTGGCCAGCGGCCTGCAGTAGGTCAGCGCGGTTTACGCCAGCGGCTTTGACCTTGACCAGCACCTGCCCATCCTCGAGAGTCGGTTCCGGAGCATCGGCCCATTCCAGGGCGCGGGGGTTGGAAAGATCAGTCTGAATGATTGCCTTCATAGTCTTCAAAGGTAATGCAAAAACTGGTTATGCACGCGGTATTTCAACCTCTTTTGCAATTAGCAAAAATAGTTATGTCTGTAGAGGTGGATGCTTGGGGTGTGGTTTCCGATGAAGGGCTTGCGAAAGGTGCTGGCAAGGGGTGTTATGAGGGCGTTTGCTGCCTTACGGCGGTATGCGGTTATGATGTTGGCGTTGGAAGTATGGCAGAGCGGCCGAATGCACTGGTCTTGAAAACCAGCGAGGGTCACACCTCCGGGGGTTCAAATCCCCCTGCTTCCGCAGATGAAACCCTCGGTAGATTTTCTACCGGGGGTTTCTTCATTTCTCTTAAAAGTTGGCGTATGTGCTGAGGTCAGCGACGGATAGTCGGACCTTTGGGAGGCTTTCGTGGTTAACCCCGTTATGGGGTGGTCGGACGGGCATGTAATTGGGCTCTTTGGATACTCCTGAACAGCGTTACAGGGGGCAAGCTGGGGTGTTTTGTCGCGGGATGGAAAATGGGGGCAATTTTGGCAGCGGTGTGGAACAGCCATTTCAGGGCAGTGCGTATTTCTATAGTTAAAAGTATTCCAGCCGGCCCAAACCTGTAACGCATGTGCGGACATGTGACTGGTGTGACTGCTGTGGCGACATGGTTTTCGATTTTTAGGTTGATGTTCGAAAAATGGCTACTTGTTGCCGCCGTCGATAGGTGTCGTATTAACTATCGCCAAGTGAATCGCACGCCGATGCATCACGCGTGCATTCCTGCTGGAGAACCGCCATGTTGGCCTACTCCGACCACAAGTCTTCGCATCGTTAAAAGGAGCCCGTGACAGATGGCAACTCGCACCGTACGTAACCGCAGCATTGCTCGCATTGCTGCACTCTCTCTAGCCGCAGGTATGACCTTTGCGGGATTCGGTAATACCGCACATGCTCAGGACCTGCTGAGCGTTGATTCCATCACTCAGACTGTCACCGACGCCATTGGTGAAGTCACCGGTACTGGTTCCTCCAGCGCGACGCATAGCTGGAAGAACTCCAATGTGACGCGATCCGTTGAGGTCAATGGTGTCGCGGGTGCCGTCGTCAAGCCCGGCGATGTCGTGACCTTTACTCTGACCTACACGGACAACAACATCTGGGGTGCGAAGTCCTACATTCAGCGCATGACCGATGTCATTCCGGATGGCCTGCAGTACGTGGCCAACTCGGCGACGTACAAGGTCGGCGACGATGAGTGGGCAAACCAGAACGAGTCAGACAAGTGGCTGGAAATCGTTAACAACGGTGCGGTGGAGTTTGCAGCCGACAGAATCACACAGGCATGGGGTTCCCCGACCACGTCGACTGTGAGTTTCAAGTGGAAGTACCGCGTCACGGACGCAATTGCCGACGGTGCGTTGAATACCGGAACCGAAATCCACTTCAACCCGAGCAATTCGGTGGAGAAGCTGCATGACATGGGGCCGAAGCTCACTGTGAAGCGAGAGGCGCCAGCTCCGGATATTCCGGGTATTCCGGATGTCCCAGGTGGCTCGCTGGGCTCCCCGAGCCTGCAGTCGCCGAGCCTGCCGTCACCGGGCTTCCAGTCCCCGGGGCTGCCGTCGCCGGGCATTAACCGCTAAGTAATTCCAGCTTTTCCACCGCGCCTGTTTTCAGGTTTTCACAGAAAGTTTTCCCATCATGCGCAATATGCACTCCAAGAACATCGCGGCCTCTCGTCCGCGACGTCGCTCCCGTACCGCCATTGCCGCAGTTACCCTCGCAGCTGGCTTGACCTTCGGTTTCGGCGCTCCTGCCATGGCACAGTCCCCGGGTCTGCCCTCGCCGAGTCTGAACTCGCCAGGACTTAATTCGCCTGGTCTGACCCTGCCGGGCTCGAGCGCCCCGAAGGTGAAGCTCGGCACTGTCGGTGGCCCGATTTGGTCTGCTGATGTTTACTCGCAGATTATCCGCGGTAAGGAGGTCCGACCGGGTGACGAGGTCACCATCCGTATTGAGGTCGTCGGCGTCAATGGCGAAGGCAAACTGCGGGGAATCGGCCACAACATCCCGGCTGACTTTGAGCTCGTTCGTGTGACTCGCCAGTCGCAGGACAATATCCTCGGTGGCGGTATTTACACGCTGAAGGAGGGGGAGTACGTCAACACCGAGCGCAACGGTAATCGTCAGGTGCGCCTGTCTTGGACGGAGGGCGGCTTCCTCGGTGTCTTCAAGGACAACCCGACTGTCAGCAGTTCGAAGTCTGTCTCCGTTGACTTCACGTACAGGGCTCCAGGCTATGAAGGTGAGTTCGACAACGGCGGCTACGCCAACTTGGGCGCGGCTTTTAACCCGACCGCGAACTGGGTCGTTGGCGGCGAAAAGGTAGTCGTGAACAAGAATGCGAAGCCGTCGTGGTGGCCGTTCTAACGACTGTTCTAGGTCGCGATTAGCGGCAGTTCTCCAGGGATGAGTAAAAACTTCCCCAGATAGAGAGCGAATTGCAGAACGTAAACCCCCGGTCGCATGCGGTCGGGGGTTTCGTGTGTCCGAAATCTGCCACAGGTAATTTTGCGGAGGTAATTTAATTGCTCCGACCAACGTGTACTGTGGCCTGAAACAATACGGGCAAATTGCTAAAACCGGTAAGCTCGGTCTTGCTGTAATACAAACCCAGCGTCATGCTGGCGGACGGTATTGAGGGAAAAGGTCGAACAATGGCAACGAATCGGAGCAACCACTCGGACGACTCGTTCGGTGAGTGGAGCATAAATCCGGGCACGTCAGATGATCAACCCTCCGCTGATACGCCGGCAAATGCGTGGAGCGCTGTGGATGAGTCACAGTGGGAGCAGCCTGAGGGGAAAACGCAGGACTATCAGCCCCAGAACCAGCAAACCCAGTATCTGCAGCAGCAGTATCCACAGTCCCAGCAGCCTGAACCATACCGCCCTGCCCCCTATGTTCCAGGTCCGCAAGCTGGTCCGGCTGCTGCGCCGCGCAATGACAACAAGGGGCTGACCATCGCGGTTATTGTCCTGGCACTCGTTGCGGTCGCTCTCTTCGTCGGCGCAATGGCTTACTTCTACTTCTCCGATTCGAAGGGAGTGAATTCGGCCGGCAGCAACTCGCCCCAGTCGGTTCAGTCAGCTAGTGCTGAGGATTCCTCCACGTCGTCGACTGCTGAGCAGAAGCGTCGCGCTGAAGGGTTCCAGCCGCCATCGAATTGGCGCCACTGCTCCGGCTCAGGCGATCCGGGTGATTTGAACTTGGTATATGCAGAAGATGTCGGCGGTAACACGACGACCTGTCAGTTTGCCACCAACGTCCGCAATTCCTTCGTTGAGCAGTACCAACTTACGAAGAAGCTCAACGGTACAGTCACCGCTAGCAGCCCAACAACTGGCAAGACATACAGCATGACCTGCCGCGATAACGGTGAGGTTGTCACTTGCACCGGCGGTACGAATGCGACGGTGCACATTGTCTAAACGTCTCCGAGTAGCTCTGGCCGCAACCGCCGTCGTCACGCTCGGCCTTAGCGCCTGCACCATCGGCACCGACTCGGCGGACATGCCGTCGCCGACGCTGTCCAATCCGCTTGACGACGGCCCCGGCGGAGCATCCTCCGACGGGAAAGTTGTGCCCGGTGAGATGCCTCGCGAAGTTGTCGAGGCAGTGAAGTCCGCGCAAAAGGAACTCGGTGGTCTGGCCGGCGCCGCTCTGGCAACGCCGGATAAGGATTCCGAAGTGGTTGCCACAGGTGACTTCAAAACGGGTCCGGCCTGGTCTACCTCCAAGGTGCCCATCGCGGTGGCTTATGTGCGCCAATCGGGCGTGGATTCCCTGGTCGAAGCCGCAATCACGGTTTCCGATAACGATGCGGCTGAGTCCATGTGGTACTTCCTGGGCGATGACGCGACCGCGGGCGCGACCACCGACGAGATTCTCCGAGAGGGCCACGACACCCGCACCGTCATGGGCACTGACCGCATCCGTGCGGAATACACCGTCTTCGGGCAGACGCAGTGGGATTTGCGCGACCAGGCTATTTTCGGCGCCAATTTGCAGTGCATCGAGGCGGGCCCAAAGGTCGCTGACCTCATGGGACAGATTGCCGACGAGCAGTCCTACGGCCTCGGACGCATCCGCGGCGCCCACTTCAAGGGCGGTTGGGGCCCAGATGATGAAGGCGTCTACCTTGTGCGACAGTTCGGCTATCTGCCGGGCAAGAAGCCGGGCACCTTCGTTGGTGTCGCTATCGCAGCCCAGCCTGACGACGGCACCTATGAGACCGGCCAGCAAATGCTTGACCGCATCGCAAAGGCGATTGAGCGCAGCGGTGGCGCGACCACCGGCCGCGCCGGTAGCTGCTAGCTGAGCGATAGCTGTTAGCGCTCAATTCCTAGCGCAGCCAGCAGCTGCGAGGTCTCTTCCTCAGTAGTGATGGTGATACGAGCACCTTCGCCGGCAAAGTAGCGGATGAGAATGTTGCGCTGCGCCAAGAAGTCACCGAGATCCGTGGTGGTGGCCACCGAGACGTCGTCAAGCAAAGAGAGATCCGCGATCCGACCCTCGTCAATCCAAATGAAGTTGGCCTGCGAATTCGGCAGCACCGTCTCGCGGCCGGTGGCGGCGTTGATGGCCTCGGTGACGGCGACGCGCTGTGCGCGGACCTCAGCAATGCGGGCGGTGAGCTCTTCCTGTGCGTCGAGCGAGGTGAGCGCGGCAATCTGCGCGAGAGTGTTTACGGAGAAGGGGATAGCGACCTTATTCACGGCCTCCACAAGCTTCTCCGGGCCGAACATGTAGCCCACACGAAGCCCGGCCAAACCGTAGACCTTGGAGAATGTGCGCAAACCGACCAGGTTGGGGTAGGTATCCAGCAGCTCATGCGCCAACGGGGTAGCAGCATGAGTGGCCTCGTCCACCAGCTCGATGTACGCCTCGTCGAGAGCGACCACAACATCGCCCGGAACCTGCGCCATAAACTCCGCGAAAGCCTCGCGAGTGATGGTCGTGCCCGTCGGGTTATTGGGATTACAGACGAAAACCAGGCGTGTGCGGCCGGTGATAGCGGCAGCCATTGCCGAAAGATCATTACGACCCTGCGCATCCAGCGGCACCGGCACCGGAGTAGCCCCAGCGACGCGAGCGAGAATGGGGTAGGCCTCGAAGCTGCGCCACGGGAACACGACCTCATCCCCATCCGCACAGGTGGCCTGCACGAGCTGCAGGCACAGAGCAGAGGAGCCGCAGCCGACCGCGACCTGCTCCATGGGCAGACCCAGGTGCTCGCCGAGCTTAATGCGCAGGTCAACCGCGCCCATGTCCGGGTAGCGGTTCGGGCTGGTGGTTGGGTCAGCGATGGTCTGTGAGATGGCCTCCACCACCGAGGGCAGTGGCGGTTGAGTCATTTCATTGGACGCGATCTTCAGCGCGCCGGGCACAGCCTTGCCCGGGACATAGGCCGGAACCTGCTCGAGGTCGGCACGGGTTTTGGGCTGAACTGAAGATGCATCGTTGGTCATAGGCCTAACTGTAGAACATGGCCCGGATTGGGCAGTACAGAATCCCCGCAAAATCCCAAGGTGTGGTCGCTATTTGTGGCGCCGTATTTGGTGGCTCCGCGGGTGTTTTGCTTTTCAATTCTTGTGTTCTGTAGGATTGGCTGCGGTTATTTGGTCTCGTCCACGCAATGGCGAACAGCTTTGCTGAAGCGGGATCGATGCCAGTGGTTTTGGAGGCGTGCCAGAGCGGCCGAATGGGGCTCCCTGCTAAGGAGTTGCCTGTCTTGCGACGGGCCGGAGGTTCGAATCCTCTCGCCTCCGCCACACGCGCCCGTAGCTCAACGGATAGAGCATCTGACTACGGATCAGAAGGTTAGGGGTTCGAATCCCTTCGGGCGCACCATGTAGACCCGCACCTTGTAGGTGCGGGTCTTTTTGTTTTTATTACCTGGCAGTGCAGCGCGAGCCGGGGTATCGCGGGGCGGGGCAGCGCGGTCCTTCACTTGTGGCCAGGGTTCGGTCACTTATCGATGGTTTCTCGTGGCCTGTCGATGGTTTTGCGCCACTTATGCGCGCGCTGTGGGTGCTACGTGTGCACTTGTCGATGCACTGTTCACTTGTGGCCAGGCTATAGCGAATCGAAAGGTGAACTATGCATCGATAAGACAACGAACCAGCTCCCTTGCTTCAGCAACGCGCAGCAACAGGTAGCAAAGCGCAGCAACAGGCACCAACCCGGACCTGCCGCCCGACTCGCCACCTCCTTGAGCAGCCACGGCCGTACCTCCAACACCCCCGCGCAGCCTTTGCCCGGCTGAATCCGATTAGCCTGGCCTTGTACTTGGTCAATCGGGGCCTCCGCCCCGCGACGCTTCCGCCCCGCGCCGCCCCGCGCCGCCTCGCGCACCGGGGGACATTTTCCTATCCTGAACAGTTGCAATAGACTTAGACCCCGGTTGCCCTCCCCGTATTTCGATAGGAGCCTTGATGGACGCCCGTCTAGCCGTTCGCCGTAAGCCCGAGTTCCGCAATGAGGAAGCTACGCTGCTGTCCTCGATCGGCCAGGACGGCGAGGTGGCAATCTACTATCTCTACGATGCTTTCGATGCGACGGAGGAGGATCTTGTCGCGCTGCGTGAGTCGGTAGTTGCTGATTCGCGTGTCGACGAGCTGGTCGAGCTCCCGGCCCCCGCCGAGCTGGGGAACTACCTTGCTGTCGAGCCGCTTCCTGGCCAGTACGACCAGCGTGCCGATGCCGCCGAGCAGGCCCTGCGCCTGCTCCGCCCGGAAACGCAGGCGCAGATCACCTCGGCAACGCTGTACGTTTTCGATGCTCCGGTGAATGACGCCGTGCGCTCCTTCCTCATCAACCCGGTCGAATCGGGGGAGAAGAACCTGAGCGTCCTGCGCCGTCCGAGCATGGGCGAGATCGAGCCGCTGAACGAGTACCCGGGCTTCACCGAGCTGGATGACGAAGGCCTGGCCGAGCTGCTCGCAGCCGACGGTATGGCCATGTCGCTGGCCGACCTGAAGACCATCCAGGATTACTTCCGCTCCGAGGGCCGCACTCCGACCGAGGTAGAGCTGTCCGCGCTGGATACCTACTGGTCGGACCACTGCCGCCACACCACCTTCAACACCGAGCTGACCTCCATCGAGAACAACGAGCCGCGCTTTGCCGCGCAGTTGGATCGCGCGCTGCGTCGCTACGACGAGCTGCGTGAGCTCAACGGTCGCACGCACAAGCCACGCTCCTTGATGGACATGGGCACCATCATGGGCCGCGAACTGCGTCGCACGGGTGTCATGGATGACCAGGAAGTCTCCGAAGAAATCAACGCCTGCTCCGTCTATGTCGACGTCGAGGGCGATGACCGCAAGTGGCTCCTCATGTTCAAGAACGAGACCCACAACCACCCGACCGAAATCGAGCCATTCGGTGGTGCCTCCACCTGTCTCGGTGGCGCTATCCGCGACCCGCTGTCGGGTCGCTCGTGGGTCTACCAGGCCATGCGTCTGTCCGGCGCAGGTGACATCAACACTCCGCGCGAGCAGACCCTCGAGGGCAAGCTGCCGCAGCGCGATATTTCCTCCCGCGCCGCAGCCGGCTACTCCTCCTACGGCAACCAGATCGGTCTGGCCACCACTGGTGTGCGCGAGCTGGTCCACCCGGGATACGTCGCTAAGCGAATGGAACTCGGTGCCGTCGTCGCCGCTGCCCCGGCAGACAACGTCAAGCGCCTCGAACCTGCGCCGGGCGATGTGGTGATTATGCTCGGTGGCCGCACCGGCCGTGACGGCGTCGGCGGTGCGACCGGCTCGTCCAAGGCTCACGATGAGGACTCGCTGGGCCGTTCCGGTGCCGAGGTGCAGAAGGGTAACCCGGTCAACGAGCGCAAGATTCAGCGCCTGTTCCGCCGCGAGGACGTCGCCACCAAGATTGTCCGCTGTAATGACTTCGGCGCTGGTGGCGTGTCCGTTGCGGTCGGTGAGCTGGCTGACTCCATCGACATTCACCTCGAGCGCGTGCCGCTGAAGTACGCCGGTCTGAATGCCCGCGAGATTGCAATTTCCGAGTCCCAGGAGCGCATGGCGCTGGTCGTGCGCCCGGAGGATGCGGACTTCATCATCGCCGCCGCTGCCGAAGAAAACATCGAGGCCGTCGCGCTGGCAGACATCACCAACACCGGTCGACTGCGCATGTTCATGGGCGACGAGGTCGTCTTCGACCTCTCCCGTGAGTTCATCGACACCAACGGCGCCGACCGCGCCCAGAACGTCGAGATGGTTGCTGCGGAGGGCGGCGTCGTAAAGCAGGCACCGGCGAGCGTGCTGGAGTCGCTGCGTGCGGCGACGGCGGGTTCCCAGGAGGGCATGATCGAGCAGTTCGACTCGACCGTCGGCCGCTCCACCGTGCTCATGCCGTACGGCGGTGCGACGCAGAAGACCGACGAGCAGGCGTCGATCCAGACGCTGCCGGTCGATGGCGGCACGAGCACCGCGTCCGTCATGACCTGGGGTTATTCGCCATCGCTTGCCGACGAGTCCCCGTACCTCATGGGTGCCTACTCCGTCGTGGAGGCACTGGCTAAGCTCGCGGCGGCCGGTGGCAATCCGCGCGGTGCCTGGCTGAGTGTGCAGGAGTACTTCCAGCGCCTGGACCAGGATCCGCAGCGGTGGGGCGAGGTCGCGCAGGCTCTGCTTGGCCTGCTGGAGGCTCAGGATGGCTTCCAGGTTGCGGCTATTGGCGGTAAGGACTCCATGTCCGGCACCTACGGCGAGGACTTGCACGTGCCGGCGACCCTGGTGACCTTCGCAGTTGCCGCGATGGACGAGACCGACGCTGTCTCTGCTGCAATCCCGGCAGGTAACTTCGACCTCTACCTGTTTGCGCACCAGCCACTCGAGTCCGGGGAGCCGAACTACGAGCAGCTCAACGAACTGTTTGCCGCTGTGCGCGAGCTGCGTCCGGCTGCGGCCTCGGCTGTTACCAATGCGGATCTGGCTGCGACCCTGGTCAACATGGCTGTGGGCAATGGCGTGGGCCTGGAGGCATCCCTCCCGGAGGCTCCACTGGGTTCCATTGTTGTGGCTGTTCCGGCTGGTCAGACTGTTGAAAGTGCTGTGAAGATCGGTGCTACCGACGAGTCGGGCACGCTGCGCTTCGGTGAGGAGTCCTTCACTGTCGCCGAGGCTCTGGAGGCAATGGAGTCCGGTTACCGTGAGGTCTTCCCGCTCAATGACTACGAGGGCGAGGCCCTGCCGGAGTTCGCTAACCAGGTCAGCGAGACCAAGACTGACCTGCAGAGCCCGGGCAAGAAGGATGTCCACGTGTTGCTGCCGGTCTTCCCGGGTACCAACTCCGAGTACGACATGGCCGAGGCATTCGTCGCTGCTGGCGCTACCTACGAGTTCCACGTAATCCGCAACCTGACCCCGGCAATGCTGGCGGAGGACACGAAGGCGTTCATCGAGAAGCTTCAGGACTCCGACATCCTGGCATTCTCCGGTGGCTTCTCCCTGGGTGATGAGCCGGACGGGTCCGCCAAGTTCATCGCCGCGTTCCTGCGTTCCGACGATGTCGCAGCCGCCGTCAAGGAGTTCGTATCCGATAACGGTCTTGTGCTCGGTATTTGTAACGGTTTCCAGGCGCTGGTCAAGTCCGGCTTCCTGCCGTACGGCGACCCTGCGCAGCTCCGCGAGGACTCGCCGACCCTGGCCCACAACCGCCAGCTGCGCCACGTGTCCCGCATCGCCACCACTCGCGTCGCGACCGTGAATTCCCCGTGGCTGCGCGGTTTCGAGCCAGGTCAGACCCACCTCATGCCGGTTTCTCACGGTGAGGGCCGTTTCGTGGTTTCCGAGGACGAGGCTCGCCGCCTGTTCGAGGCCGGTCAGGTCGCTTTCCAGTACGTCGATGCCGACGGCGATGCCGAGGGCGTGCCGACGATGACAGCGCCAGCCAACCCGAACGGTTCTTCCTACGCCATTGAGGGCATTGTCAGTGCTGACGGCAGGATTCTGGGCAAGATGGGCCACCCGGAGCGTTTCCGGGAGGGCCTGATGCGCAACATTCCGGGCATTGGTGAGCAGGACATTTTCGGCAACGCTGTCCGTTGGGTCCGCGGCGAGTAGTTCCTCGGTTTCTCCGTTACCTCGGTCAGGGGTACCTCGGTCGGTCCTGTTCGGATAGGCCGGGGTAACCGCTACGAAACCTGTTGTTAATGTGCAACGAATATGTACTTGAATAAGTGCCGAAAAGGTTGCTTGAACAGGCGATTTTGTAAAACTTAGCAGGATGAGTAAAGTATCTATTCGTTGCAGGGGCCGAGGGAATTACCCCAGAGTCGCTGAATAACAACAAAATGCGCCCGTAGCTCAACGGATAGAGCATCTGACTACGGATCAGAAGGTTAGGGGTTCGAATCCCTTCGGGCGCACAACGCAGACCCGCACCGGTAAGGTGCGGGTCTTTTTGTCTGCCCGACTTATCGATGGTTTTCCGGGGTTAAGTAAAGAAAAGTGTGTCTTTTCCGGG